>QMPN01000133.1 GCA_003648575.1 Bacteroidota bacterium | reverse complement strand
GATTTTACTATATTTGTATAGTTACATTCACACTAAACCTATCCATGGATTTTACATTTACAGAAGAGCAGGAAATGATTCGTCAGGCTGCCCGTGACTATGCCGAACGGGAGCTGATCAAAGATGTTTTGGAAAGAGATGAAAAGGGGGAGATGCCCCTGGAACATGTTAAGAATCTCACTGAACTGGGATTCTTCGGAATGCTGGTGGATCCACAATGGGGTGGAGGTGGAATGGATACCCTTTCCTATGTGCTGGCCATGGAGGAATTCTCAAAGGCTGACGCTGCTACCAGCGTGATCCTTTCAGTGCATAACTCACTCGTATGTTATGGAGTCGAGAAGTATGGAAATGACTTTCAGAAAGAAAAATACCTCAAACCTCTGGCAGTAGGTGAAAAGATCGGTGCTTTTCTACTTTCAGAACCTGAAGCCGGTTCTGATGCTACCTCCCAGAGGACTACCGGAGAGGATAAGGGTGACCATTATCTTTTGAATGGGACCAAAAATTGGATCACCAGCGCTAACCTGGGATCGGTGTACCTGGTAATTGTACAAACACATCCTGAGAAGAAACACCATGGGATCAATGTGCTGCTAGTTGATAAGGATACGCCGGGCATCAGCCTGGCTCCGCATGAAGATAAGATGGGTATGCGCAGTTCCGATACACATTCGGTCATGTTCACCGACGTAAAGGTGCCCAAAGAAAACCGCATAGGTGATGATGGCTTTGGGTTTAAATTTGCCATGAAAGCCCTGGAAGCCGGCAGGATCGGCATCGCCGCCCAGGCCATCGGCATCGCCGCCGGAGCCATGGAAAGGGCTATACAATACTCCAAAGAGAGAAAAGCATTTGGAAAGCTAATTAGTGAACACCAGGCCATTGCCTTCAAGCTGGCAGATATGGCTGTTAAACTAGAAGCAGCACGAAACCTGGTCTACAAGTCAGCATGGCTTAAGGATAATGGTCAGCCTTTTGGCATTGCCAGTGCCATGGCAAAACAATTTGCAGCCGATGCAGCAATGGAGATCACAACAGAGGCAGTGCAGGTACTTGGCGGTTACGGATACGTGAAAGAATACCACGTAGAAAGGCTTATGCGTGAGGCAAAACTCACCCAAATTTATGAGGGTACCTCAGAAATCCAAAAAATCGTAATTTCGCGATCAATACTTAAGTAGTTTTGAGGGTTGGGTGTTGGGTGTTGAGTTTTGAGTTGATTTTTGGTAAAAGCCGATTCAACCGATTCAACTGATTTAACTGATTCAACCGATTTAACTGATTTAACTAATTCAACAGAAATAAATAACAATAAATATTATAAGTAATGAAAATCCTAGTATGTATCAGTAATGTACCGGATACTACCACGAAGATCCGGTTTACGGATAACAACACGGCTTTTGATGCCACCGGTGTACAATGGATCATCAACCCATGGGATGAGTTGGCCCTGACTCGTGCACTTGAGCTGAAAGAAGCTTCCGGCGGAGCGATCGAAAAGATCACCGTGATCAATGTCGGTCCGCAAACATCAGAACCTACCATCAGGAAAGCACTGGCAATTGGTGCCGATGATGCTGTAAGGATCGATGCTGAGCCTGACGATGCTTTTGCAGTTGCATCCAACCTGTCGGCTTACCTGAAAGATAATGCCTACGACATCATCCTTTGCGGAATTGATTCGAGTGATTACAATGGTTCTCTGGTAGGCGGCATGCTGGCAGAATTCCTCGACATGCCATCTGTATCTTCAGTGTCAAAGCTGGATATCGAAGGCGGTGACATCAAGCTGAACCGTGAGATCGATGGTGGATCAGAAGTGCTGTCAACAGTTGTACCTTTTGTAGCCGTAGTTCAAAAAGGGATTGCCCTTGAGCCCAGGATACCTTCCATGAGGGGTATCATGATGGCCAGGAAAAAGCCTCTGAACGTGGTGGCTGCTGCAGGTGAAGGAGCCCTGACTGAATTTGTCAGCTACGATCTCCCACCAGCCAAGGCTGCTTGTAAGATGGTAGATGCTGAAAATGTGAAGGAACTCGTTAACCTTCTCCACAATGAAGCCAAAGTAATTTAAAACTCAAAACTCAAAATTTAAAACTTAGAATTATGTCTGTATTAGTATATACCGAAAACTGGGATGGCAAATTCAAGAAGCTGAGCTTTGAGCTGGTTTCTTATGCCAAACAGATCGCAGAACAATCAGGTAGCAGCGTTACTGCCCTTTCAATAGGGGCTGTGGATGATGCTGAACTAAAAAAACTTGGTAATTATGGGGCCGACAAAGTACTGTCAGCCACCGACAACAGGTTGAATGTGCTGATTAATAAAGCATATGCTTCCGTTATAGCTGAAGCAGCTGAGAAAGAAGGCGCCAATGTGATCATCTTTGCCAATAACTTTACCGGGAAGGCTCTTTCACCAAGGGTATCGGTAAAACTGAAGGCCGGGATTGCCTCAGGTGTGAATGCCGTTCCTTCATCATTTGATCCTTGTACCGTGAGCAAGAAAGTGTTTACGGGCAAAGCCTTTGCCAATGTGGTGATCAAATCAGATAAAAAGATCCTGACACTTTTTCAAAACTCAGTTGATATCAATGAGACTGGCAATAATGCAGCTGTTGAAGCTTTCAGCCCCGCTCTCAACGATGCTGATTTTGCGACGAAAGTACTTGATGTAAACAAGGTCATGGGGAAAGTCCTGTTGTCTGATGCTGATGTTGTTGTTTCAGGAGGCCGAGGCATGAAGACCGGTGAAAACTGGGCTCCTCTGGAGGAGTTAGCCACGGAGTTGGGTGCGGCACTGGCATGTTCGCGCCCGGTATCGGATGAGGGCTGGCGCCCTCATGAAGAGCATGTTGGACAAACCGGAAAGGTCATTGCCCCGAATCTGTATTTTGCCATGGGTATCTCAGGTGCCATCCAGCATCTCGGTGGAGTAAGCTCATCAAAATGTATCGTTGCAGTGAATACCGATAAGGATGCTCCTATTTTTGAGGCAGCTGATTACGGAATAGTCGGAGATGTACAAAAAGTGCTTCCCGAGCTGATTACCGCCATCAAAGAGATGAAGAATTCATAAGTAAGACCTGGCAGGTCCCCGACCTGCCAGGTCTGGTCTGTAAAGGGTCATTTCGACTATAAGAAGAAATCTGTCCAGTATCATTTTTTTATGGATTTTTGAATATTCAGGAATCTTGCATAACTTTAGTGAAAATCAAAAGCTATGCGTTATTTTATCATATCCATTCTTTTTTTATTCTCTATTCATTCCAATGGCCAGATAACGATTGTACGGGATAATGTTTTCCATTATGGAGATTGGGCGTCAATTGCTGACGTTAATGAAGCTCCACCCGGGTTTGACCCCGGACTTGCAGGCCCGAATCAGGTATGGGATTTTTCAGGGTTTGTTATGGACACGAGCCATCATATATTATTTCTTGATCCATCTGAGACACCCTTTGCATCTGAATATCCGAGTTCAAATATTGTGTTAACGCGTGCGAGCTATCTTGATTCTGCATACATATACGGAACACTTAATGAATTTCTTTATCAGGTTGATGGGATCGCTGGACAGTTTGAACAGTTTGAGGATGTTCTTGGACATCTTCAGCCACCTCAGGTCTCACTTAATTTTCCAGTAAATTATCTTGACAGTATCGACCAGCTTTGCCTTCTGGAATTTAAGATACCAGGCGATGAACCTCAAGTAGATTCAATATGGTTTCGAAGCTGGATTGAGTCTCATATTTTGATTGATGCGTGGGGAACTCTCACTACACCTCTGAGTACATATGAAGTGTTGCGATCAAAATCAACCTTTTTTAGAACGGACTCAGTATGGGCAAAGATTGACGGTTTTTGGGAATTGGTCGAAAGTGATGATGGAGTAAGAATAGAGTATGCATTCATGTCAGATAGTGAGCCATATCCAGTGACTGAATTTGCCTCAAATGGCACTGGAACATATTATGGATGGTTTAGTTATTTGTTGCATTACGGTCCTATGCCTTTCATTTCTGAAAATGAAAACGGCCTTGATATTCAAGTCTACCCCAATCCGATGAAGGAAGAGCTTAATGCCAATTGGGAGGGAATAAAGAGTGGGAGCTTTGTTATTTGCGATATGCAAGGCAAAGAACTTTTGCAAAAAGATTTTGAAAAAACATCCCACATAAAATTAATAACTCACTCTTTGACAGAAGGTTTTTATCTTTACAAATTGTTATTTACAGATGACAGTAAAATAATTACCGGAAAACTTATAAAGCAATAAAGCTTTATAACTGAATATTAAAATGCCTTATTCGATGAATGTTAAACATTATATACTCTCAATCAGTCTATTTTTTTTATACAGCACCTCTTTTTCACAGATCACCATCACTTCGACTGACCTTATGGATGTGGGCGACTCTATCCTTTTGGCAAATGTGGACAGCATCCCTCCAGGCTTTGGGCCCGGATCCGCTGGACCTGATCAACATTGGGATTTTTCAAACCTTACGAAAGATACAGTTGTAGTCTTAAGTTTTGTTGACCCCTCAACGACCCCTTATGGGTCAGAATTCCCTCTTTCCAACATAGCCGTGGAAGGCATGGTGGTGTCAGGATATGGAATAGAAGGATGGGCCTATGGAACCAAAACCCAGTCTCTGTTTCAGATCGATGGTGCTGCGGGGAGCTACGACGTACTTGAGGATATTGTGGCTCCTTTTGAACCTCCCGAGGTCATGTTCGACTTCCCTGTAAATTACCTGGACAGTCTTGACCAGACCACCACCATCGACATCAGGATTGATAGCCCGGAACCTGCCGTAGATTCGATTAGGGTAAAGGTGGTTACTTCAGTTTTTTCCAGGGTAGATGCCTGGGGGGAAGTGATTAGCCCGGTATGGATTGGCGATGTGCTCCGTTTTCGCGATGTGAGGACCACCATCGACTCAAGCTGGGCAAAAGTGCTTTTCTTCTGGGTATTCCTCGAAACGAATACCAATACAGGTGTTACCTATAAATATATGGCCAATAATGTTGGGTATCCTGTGTTGCAGTTCAATGCCGACACCAGCGAAACCGAGTTCAGCGGTGTGAGCTATATGCTTGATGCCGGTGTAGGTGAAACCGAACTGCCGTCAATTAGCCAGCTTGCCTTCGATGTATTTCCAAATCCTGCACATGATATTATTTACTGCAAACTGAATGATTCATTCGAAGGACAGCTGATCATTTACAACATGACCGGCAAACAAATGAACCAGCAACCAGTAACCAGCAACCAGAGACAAATTAAGCTTGATGTTTCCGATTATCAGCCTGGGATGTACCAGGTGGTGCTGAAAGGGGAAGGACAGGTTTATTCGATGAAGAAGGTGATTGTGTACTAGGGGTGCGCGGTATGGGGTTCGTGGAAATTAATAATTACAAATTGCTAAAAGCAAGGGGGTCCCTCCTCACTCACTTTGTTCGTTCGTTCGGGATGACAATACTGCTAATGGGCAAAAAAGAGGAAGGGCGCGGCGCTCCATAATTTTCTTTTAATTGTGCGCCGCGCCCTTCCTTTTTACGCGTCATCATTGTCATTCCGAAGGAGCGCAGCGACTGAGTAATACCCTTGCGTCTTGTGCATCATATCATTTATTCTTGAGCGACTGAGGAACTAAGCGAAGCGTTCTCATGAGCGTAGCGAGTAATACCCTAGCGTTTTGATTATCCGTTGTTTTATTCTAGAACGACCGATGAACTAAGCGAAGCGTTCTCATGAGCGTAGCGAGTAATCTCCGGGCTATGAGTACCTGATTATTTTGATTTGATCCACTTACCGGATTCGATTATTCGATTTTGGTCTTGAATTACATAGTAATACTGCCCCGCCCTTACATGATCAACAGTAATAGTTGTCACTAAGTTTTCGAGCTTGCAATTGAAAACAGGAATACTTTTTATATCAAATAAGGTAAAGCTACTCCCCTTGAGAGCAGTCCTGATTGAAAGTGTATTTCTACCTGGATTTGGATATAATAGGACTTCCTTCAACTGAAGCTCAGATTCATCAGGGATTGTAACTGGGCCTGATGTTGAGTCAAGTTTTATAAAAAAACTATCTCTAAAATAAGGTTCTGTTCCGAACTCTCTTTGGGAGCCAATTAGCAAGACTCCTCCATCATCTGTTGCAACAACTGATCTTAGAGTATAGACCTCATCACCACCCAGGTATTTTTCATAAATTATTCCTAATGTGTCATCCAGTTTGGAGATAACTATCCAACTCGGGTTTTGGCCCCATAATCCTTGAAAATTATGCGTCCCCCCTAAATAGATTTGCGAAGGATCGTAAAAATCAATCCCTGTGTCTTCACCAGCTCTTGAAATAGTATCAGGATTAGTGAGGAATACCTCATTGCCTATGTTCCCAGAAGAATTAATTCTATACCCAGAGATATAATATTTTGGATCGATCCCAGGATAATAAATATCTGTAGAACCACAAAGGACAAAATCGTTATCAGGGAGCTTCTTGGCACTAAGAGGAGGAGAGAGCCATTCAGGCAAGTAGGAATAGTCTACAATTGAAAAGTTCGAATCAATGGTTAATCGAGTGCATGAAATATATCCAGGAGGATCGTAAGACCCATTAGAATAAAGAGAGTATTGATAGGTTTGATGCCCTTCGGTTATGTCCCATATTCGGCCGGATTCAATCCCATTGAAATAATGATAACTTAGACTATCCCCATTACTAGACAAATGAAAAATGAAGAAGTCGGTATATACACCTGGGTTACAACAAAACATTAAGGAGCCATCATATAGTGTCTCTGCTTTGTATGTATAAGCCCAATATGTATGGTCAAATCGAAAACATCGCTCCCATACTATATTATAATTTGAGTCCATCCTTGTAAAAATGGTAAACCATTCTGGCTGATCTTTAGTGTTGAGGTCATAGCCCATGCCTGAGAGGTAATATCCTGGCTCATATCCATGAATCAAGGTTATTTCAGTATACATTACCGCTGTATCCTGCTTATCCAGCCACACGCTTGAAGTGTCACCGATTTCATCAATCACAAAAACCATTGGTTTATACAGCTTCAAACTGTCATAGATTGGTGCTTTACCTATGATACCAACCACATCACCATTATGGCCTCTAATGAATTTTGCCGGACCTATACTACAACTGTCATTCTCATAGTAGATCTCATATTCAATGTTCTGAGAAAACCCATGAATTGATAATAGTAGGGAGAGAAGTAGAAGCAGTATTTTAGACATTTATTTTATTTTTTTTACAACCCCATCCCCAAACTCACCAGCTCAACAATGTCATAGTTCTTCATGTCATCTTCACGGTTCTTGTATTTGATTCCGTCGGTCATCATTACCATGCAGAAGGGGCATGCAGTTGCTACAATATCAGCTTTACATTCAATGGCATCTTCTATCCTTTCCAGGAATACTTCTTTGTCGCCTTTTTCAGCTTCCTTGAACATCTGCGCGCCACCGGCACCACAACAGAGGGCGAAGCTTTTATGACGCTTCATCTCTACCATAGTGCTGCCTTCTACAGCTTTGATCACTTCCCTGGGTGCTTTGTATTCACCATTGGCACGGCCAAGGTAGCAGGGGTCATGGAAGGTGATCTTCTTCCCTGCGAAACCATTGGCAGTTAACTTGATCTTCCCATTCTTTATCTCATCAGCAAGGAATTCGCTGTGATGAATTACCTCGAATTCAGCTCCCAGGTCAGGATACTCATTTTTGAAAGTATTATAGTCGTGCGGACATGCCGTAAGGATCTTTTTTACCCCGTACATGTTCATGGTTTCTATCATCATCAGGGCCTGCATCTGGAACAGCATCTCGTTACCGGCCCTGCGGGCCACATCACCACTGTCAACTTCTTCAGTCCCCAGAACAGCATAGTCGATTTTCAGGTGGTTCATCACCTTGACCAGTTCGCGGGATACCTTTTTATACCTGTCGTCGAAAGCTCCGGCGGAGCCGATCCATAATAGGTATTCAGAGGTTTTCCCTGCTGCCTGCATATCGGCCATCAGGGGCACCTCAAGTCCATCAGCCCAGAGCATCCTGTCTTCAGGGGAAAACT
>QMPN01000132.1 GCA_003648575.1 Bacteroidota bacterium | reverse complement strand
CGGCTTCAGTTCAAGGGTTTTGGTAAATCTCAACCGGTATCCGACAATGAATCTGAAAAGGGCCGGGCTGAGAATCGAAGAACGGAGATACTTATTTTATAGTTGACGGTTGACGGTTGACGGTTGACGGTTGGCGGTTGGCAGAAAATTGCTAAATTTGCACCCACTTTTTGAGAGATAAATTATGATCAATATAACACTACCGGATAAATCAGTAAGACAAGTCGAGAAGGGTACCTCAGCTATGGACATAGCTATGAGTATTAGCGAGGGTTTGGCGAGGAACGTATTGTCAGCTAAGGTGAATGGGGAGGTGGTAGACGCTACACTTCCTATCGATGAAGATGCTACTTTGAATCTGCTTACATGGAATGACGATGAAGGCAAAGCCACCATGTGGCATTCATCTGCACATTTGATGGCAGAAGCCATAGAACAACTGTATCCGGGTGTGAAATTTGGTATCGGCCCCGATATTGAGAATGGCTTTTACTATGATATTGACTTTGGTGAATACAAGGTTTCCGATGCCGACTTCAAGAAAATAGAAGACCGCATTCTTGAGCTGGCAAGGGAAAAACAAAGCTTTAGCAGGCGTGTGGTCAGCAAGGCCGATGCTATTGCTTATTTCAGCGAGAAAGGGGATGAATATAAACTTGAACTCATTGATGATCTTGAGGATGGTGAGATCACCTTTTACGAATCAGGTTCCTTTACCGACCTTTGTCGCGGCCCGCACATGCCCAATACCGGGATGATCAAAGCCGTTAAGCTGCTCAGGATAGCCGGTGCATACTGGCGGGGAGATGAGAACCGTAAAATGCTTACAAGGATTTACGGAATCACCTTTCCCAAGCAAAAGGAATTGACCGCTTTCCTGGAGATGCTTGAGGAAGCAAAAAAACGTGACCACCGCAAACTGGGGGCCGAACTTGAGATCTTTGCCTTTTCGCAACAAGTAGGCCAGGGATTACCGTTATGGCTGCCGAAAGGTGCAGAGCTCAGGGAAAGGCTCGAGACCTTCCTGAAGAAGATTCAGAAGAAAATGGGTTACCAGCAGGTGATCACACCTCATATTGGCAAAGTTGAACTCTACAAAACCTCAGGCCATTATGATAAATACGGAGAGGATTCTTTCCATCCTATCAGCACACCTGTAGAGGGGGAGGAATTCTTCCTGAAACCTATGAACTGCCCGCATCATTGCGAGATCTATAAATGTATACCGAAATCATATCGTGACCTACCATACCGTATTGCGGAGTTTGGCACTGTTTACCGCTATGAGCAAAGTGGTGAGCTGCACGGGCTTACCAGGGTCCGGGGCTTTACACAGGATGATGCACATATCTTCTGTACGCCGGATCAACTGAAGGATGAGTTCAAAAGCGTGATGGATATTGTGATGATCATCTTCAAGGCCCTTGACTTTAATGAATTTATAACACAGATATCATTGCGCGATCCTGATGACAAGGATAAATATATTGGCAGTGACGAAAACTGGGAAAAAGCTGAAAGGGCCATTTTAGAAGTTGCAGAGGAGCGCGGCCTCAATGCGGTGATCGAATATGGTGAAGCCGCCTTTTACGGACCTAAGATGGATTTCATTGTGAAGGATGCCCTTGGCAGGAAGTGGCAGTTGGGAACCATACAGGTTGATTATAACCTGCCGGAACGTTTTGAGCTGGAATATGTTGGCGCAGATAACGAGAAGCACAGGCCGGTGATGATACACCGTGCCCCCTTTGGCTCGATGGAAAGGTTTGTGGCTGTATTGCTTGAGCATTGCGCCGGTAAATTCCCTCTCTGGCTGACTCCTGATCAGGCTATCGTGTTGCCAATCAGTGAAAAATATCATAATTATGCCGAAAAAGTTTTAAATTTGCTAAATATTTCCGAAATTCGCGCCCTCGTTGATGAAAGGAGTGAGAAGACGGGACGGAAAATACGTGATGCCGAACTGAAAAAGATCCCATACATGTTGATAGTTGGGGAAAAAGAAGAAAATGACGGGACAGTATCGGTCAGGCGGCAGGGAGAAGGGGATATCGGAACTTTCACAGTTGAAGAGTTTGTGAAGATGGTCAATGAGGAAATTGAACGTCTGCTCGACATAAAAATATAGTAATAACAAAAATAGGAGATTTAATTATAGCAGCAAAGACACATTACCGGGGTAGATTCAGAAGACCTCCCCGGAGAACCGGAAACGAACACAACATCAACCATGATATAAAATCACCTGTGGTAAGGGTTGTCGGTGAAAACATAGAACCGGGCATTTATAATATCAAAGAGGCCATAGAACTGGCTGAAGGTCAGGATCTGGACCTGGTGGAGATCTCTCCTAAAGCCAGTCCGCCGGTTTGTAAAATTGTTGATTATAAGAAGTTCCTGTACGAAAGAAAGAAAAAGCAAAAGGAGACCAAGGCCAAAACGGCCAAGGTCGTTGTAAAAGAGATCAGGCTGGGACCCAATATTGATGACCATGATTTCAACTTCAAGCTGAAGCATGCCATCAAGTTCCTGCAGGACGGAGCCAAAGTGAAGGTGGATGTATTCTTCAAGGGAAGGATGATCATCTACAAGGAAAAAGGGGAGGTGGTACTGCTGAAGTTTGCCCAGGAGCTGGAAGAATACGGAAAAGTTGAGCGACTGCCTAAGCTTGAAGGAAAAAGGATGATCATGATCATCGCACCGAAGAAATAATTTTTTATCAATAAATAATTTGTATAGTAATGCCAAAAATGAAGACGAAATCCAGTGCCAAGAAAAGGTTCACCTTAACAGGCACCGGTAAAATCAAGAGAAAGCATGCGTTCAAAAGTCATATTCTGACCAAGAAAACAAAGAAGCAGAAACGCAACCTGACCCAGGTTACTATGGTTGATCCTGCTGATGAGAAGAATGTGCGCGCAATGCTCAGGAAGTAAAACAAGTATTAACTGCAAAGGGCCAACAAGCTCCTGTTCGTCGCAGGGCGCCCCAGCAAAAATGTAAATTAAAATGCCAAGATCAGTAAATGTAGTAGCCGCCAGGGCCAGAAGGAAAAAGGTCATGAAAGAGACCAGGGGCCAGTTTGGCAGGCGTAAGAATGTCTGGACGGTATCGAAAAATGCATATGAAAAAGGTTTGACGTATGCATACCGTGACAGAAGGAACAAAAAGAGGAATTTCAGGGCACTGTGGATTCAGCGTATCAACGCAGCCGCACGCCAGTATGGAATGTCCTATTCAGTGTTCATGGGTAAGATCCACGAAAAAAACATCGACATAAACAGGAAGACGCTGGCCGATCTGGCCATGAACAATCCTGATGCCTTTAAGGCGATTGTTGAGAAGATAAAATAAAAAAAGCCCTCCGAGTATTCGGGGGGCTTTTTTTAACTTCTACAATCCTTGTACCCCGAAGCCTTGGCGTAGGGGTAATCTATCTTCCATCCATTTCGGATTTCGGATATCGAATATCGAATTTCCCCCCCCCGGGCTAAAGCCCGGGGCTAGTGAATAACTTAACACTTATAACTAACTCAACACCCAAAACTCAACACTCAACCCTTTTGGCTCAAACTGCGCCCGGGCAGTAAATGCTCCGCATTTATTTGAAATGGAACCTACTCACCTCCTTCTCTGTTCTTATTCTTATTCTTATTCTCATTCTCATTCTTATTCTCATTCTTATTCTTATTCCTTGTTCCTCTGTTCTCTATTCTTCTGTTCCTCTTCTCCCTCCCCGGGCTAAAGCCCAGGGCAAGTGAATAACTTAACACTTATAACTAACTCAACCCTCAACCCTCAACCCTATTTTATCCCGTGCTTCTCCATCCTCCTATCCAACGACTGCCAGGTGATATTGAGCAGTTCTGCAGCTTTTGACTTATTGTTATTGGCTTGCTTGAGCGCTTTCAGGATCACGCTTTTTTCAATTTCTGCAAGGTCGAGATTATTCTCCTGTATGCTGTCCTTGGCCGCTTCATCTCCTGAGCCTGGTATGCTGAAGCGGAAGTTTTCCCAGCCTATGCTGTTGCTGTCGCAAAGGATGATAGCACGCTCTGCCATATTCCTTAGCTCCCGTACATTGCCCGGGAAGCTGTAATCTGTCAATTTTTCTATCAGCTCCCGGTCGATGGATTTGATCTCCTTGTTCATCTGCTCCGCGAAAAAATGAATGTAATACTCCAGTAGGGGAGGGATGTCATCTTTCCTTTCACGCAGGGGCGGGATCTCGATCACAAAGGTGCTAAGCCTGTGATAAAGGTCAGCCCTGAATTTCGATATTTTGCTCAAAGCAAAGAGGTCGCGGTTGGAAGCGGTTATGACCCTGATATCTACGGAAACCTCAACCCTGGAGCCTAACTTGCTGATCTTCTTCTCCTCCAGCACCCGAAGCATCTTGGCTTGCTGCGTCAATGGCATATCTCCGATCTCATCCAGGAATAAAGTTCCGTTGTTTGCGATCTCAAACCATCCTTCCTTATCTTCCCTGGCATCGGTAAATGCACCTTTTTTATGCCCAAAAAACTCACTCTCAAAAAGTGTCTCCGGTACGGCAGAGCAGTTCACTGAATAGAAAAACTGTTTTTTTCTCGCGCTTAACAAATGGATGCCCCTGGCAACGAGTTCTTTTCCGGTCCCACTCTCACCGGTGATCAGCACTGAGGTAGTGTCAGTCATAGCTACACGCGACATCAGCTCTACCACATTTTTCATGGCGGCACTCTTGCCGATCAGGTCGTGCCCGAATATCTTTTGTATCTCATTGGACACAAGCTCAAACTTATGTTCTGTGCTCTTTAGCTTTTCACTGAGCAATATGAAGCGCCTGGTACGCTCAATGGCATGGTTGATCTCAGGGAGACGGAATGGTTTCTGGAAATAGTCGAATGCACCATGCCTCATTGAATCAATGACTGTGCTCATGTCGCCGTGCCCGGATATCATGATCACTTCAAGCTCAGGGTATTCTGCCTTAACTTTTTTAAGGACCTCGATCCCATCCATCTCAGGGAGTTTCACATCCAGGATAAGGATGTCGATGGCAGTGTTCTCCAGGACCCTGAATGCTTCAGAGGGTACACCGGCCTTGTAAACAAGGAATTGCTGTCCACTCAAAAACTCCTCGATCTCATCACGCATGCGGATTTCGTCATCAAGTACCAGCACATTTAATTGCTTCATACTCCGGCTTTTTAGTTTTTACTCTCTTTTGGTTCTGTATATATTGGCAGGGTAACTATCAGCTTGGTATATTTCCCCTCCTTACTGTCGGCAGTGATCTCTCCTTTCATTTCCTTTATGATCCCATAAATGATCGAGAGCCCGAGGCCTGTGCCCATCTCTTCTTTTTTTGTTGTAAAGAATGGGTCGAAGATATTTCCTATAATGCTTTCGGGGATTCCCGTACCATTGTCGTGGATGATCATGCCACAGGCTTTTCTGTTGGCGAAAGTTGTGAGTTTGATGATCTTTTTATAGTCACCTATTTCCGCCTTTTCTTTTTCCAGTACTGCATACCTGGCATTCGACAACAGGTTCATGATCACCTGCTCAAACTTATATTTGTTCCCAAAGGTGATATCATTCCTGCTGGAGTACTTCACCTGCAGGTCGATGCCCTTGCTGTCATATTGCCTTGAGATGAGCGAAAGGGCATTGTAGACTACCTCGCTGACAGATAAAGGCTCGATAATGGCGTCGCCCTGGTCGCGGGAAAATATCCTTACATGCTCAATGATATTTCTGATGCGTTCGATGTCTTTGAATAGTGAATCAGTCTTACGCCTGGTGTATTCTTCTGTGATCTCCCCGGATTGCAGCTTGATCAGCATGTTGTCGATCCCCATGGCTATACTTCCCAGGGGTTGGTTGATCTCATGGGCAATGCCTGCAGCCAGTTCCCCCAGCGATTCCAACTTGGATTTCTGGATCAGCATCTCCTGTTGTTTTCGAATCTTTTCAAGTTCCTCCTGCACACGCTGCTCCAGGTTGCGGTTCAGTTTTCTAAGTTCCTCTGCAGTCTTTTTCCTGTCTGTTATATCTGAAACGAAAGTTAAAACAGCAGTTTCGCCTTCCCAGGTGATCACGGTCGACTTGATCTCAAACCACCTGAGTTTCTTTTTCTTATTAATGAATTTAATGTCGTAACGGTCGGGAAACTCTTCACCCCTTAGACGCTTCATGTGGTTATCCATGATAAGGTCTTTGAAGTCGATATGCATGAAGTCACTGAAAGGCTTGCCAATGATATTTTTTGGAAGGTAGCCGGTCATTTCGTATATCATGGGGTTGATGAACCTTACGATCCCTTCTACTGTAAGAAGAATTCCATCGTTGGCGTTTTCAAAGATCTGCCGGTATTTTTCTTCGCTTTCACGAAGGAGAGATTCGATATTTTTCCTGTCGGAGATCTCTTTGATCAGGTCTTGTGTCCTTTCCTGTATCCTGCTTTCGAGTTCATTGTTGAGTTTGAGTAATTCAATATCAACGCGTTTTCGATGAATGGCCGCACCGATTATATCGGCAGCAGTGCCCAGGGCATAGAGCTCGGCTTCGTTCCATTCGCGTGGCTTACAGCACTCATCAAGCCCGATGAAGCCCCACCAGGTGTTGTTTACAAAGATGGGCATGATCACGATCGACACAAGGCCGAGTTCAGCAAGCAACTTCCTTTCCGACTTGGGGAAATCCCCTATATTCCCATGAATGGGTTTCCCTTTTTGTAAAGTCTTTACCCACCTGCTAAAACCATCTTTATAATTTATCTCTTTCAGGATAGTACCATCCACATCATCCACATTGGGTGTGGCCCAGTCAAAAAGAAGGCTCGTATAGATCTGTTTTTTATTATCCAGGAAATTCTCAAAGATATATACCCTGCTAACCTCTGTAGCTTCGCCCAGCCTTTTCAGCACATCGGCAATGCTCTGGGTAGTGTAATTGTATTTAAAAAAGAGTTCTGAAGCATAGTTAACCGCTTTGAGGATGACATCGCTTCTTTGTAAGGCATCTTCAGCTTCCTGCCGGCGCCGTAACTGCTCCTCCATGCTTTTTTCCAGAAGTATCTCCCGCCCCAGTTCTCTTATCTGGCTTTCCAATTCCTCCCGCTCGACAGGTTTGATCAGGTAGCCCCTGACGCGGTGCTTGATGGCTTGAAGAAAGTTTTCTTTTTTATCATGGGCTGTCATGATGATGATGCGGGTGTCGTGGTTCTTCTTCCTGATCTCCCTGATCATCTCCAGCCCATCCATTTCCGGCATGTTGATGTCGGTAACCACCAGGTCGGGTTTCACCTTATTGAAGATCTTAAGTCCGGCCTTGCCGTTTTCAGCAATATGAAGATCCTCCACGATGCCCTTAATTACAGAACCGTAGACCTTCCGGATGGAAGCCTTGTCTTCGGCATAAAGTACTGATATGGGTATCTTTTTGGTGGTTTTTGCCATGTTTCTTTGCTATTTTCCCGCATTGAACTTGATATGGCTAAGTTAATAAATAAATTATTCATGAATGATGATCTTTAGTTGAACAAATCAGGGCTTATCCTGTTAATAGATTGAATTTTATAGATATCACTATGCCAGATAAAAAGCTAATTGAGTATCGCAGGGAGTATCTTGCCGGAGAATTGCTGGAGGAAAATATCCTCAAGGATCCGCATTTACAGTTTTCTTATTGGCTTGATGAGGCTATCCTTTCCGGCATTAACGATCCAACTGCTATGGCACTGGCTACCTCTGATGCTTCAGGAAACCCTTCCGTGCGCATTGTCCTGCTAAAATATGCCAGGCCTGAAGGCTTTGTGTTTTTTACAAATTACCAGAGCCGAAAGGCAAGAGAGTTGGATGATAACCCCCGGGCTGCAGTCATGTTCTTCTGGCCGGGCCTCGAACGCCAGGTAAGGATAGAAGGAAAAATTGAAAAGATCAGCATTGGTGAATCCAATGAGTTCTTTCGATCAAGGCCGGTAGGGAGTCGCATTGCCTCCATAATATCCCCTCAGGGAGAAGTCATTCCCGCCAGGGGTTTCCTTGAACAGAAATTCCAGGAGTACTGTACAACTCTGGATGATGAGATGATTGAGCGTCCCGATCATTGGGGCGGCTATATCCTGAAACCTGAAAGTTATGAGTTCTGGCAGGG
>QMPN01000131.1 GCA_003648575.1 Bacteroidota bacterium | reverse complement strand
TTTAGAACCAAGCTAATGAAGATCCTCTCAATAGAACAAGTCAGGGAAGCAGACGCCTATACCATTAAGAATGAACCCGTCGACTCCATCGATCTGATGGAACGGGCCGCCAAGGTCTGCTATAAATGGATGACAAAGAATTTCGCAAGTACCGACAGGATCAAGATATTCTGCGGGCTCGGGAACAATGGAGGTGATGGATTGGCCATTGCGCGACTGCTGGTTAAAAAAGATTACCGGGTTGAGGTTTTTGTGCTGAGGTACTCTGATAAGTCATCAGAAGACTTCGACATCAACCTTGATAACCTGAAATACCAGAAAAAGGTAAAGATCAGCGAGATCAGCAAAGCTGACGAATTACCTGAAAAGCTCGACTGTGATTGGATCGTAGATGCCGTTTTCGGATCAGGACTGTCGAAACCGGTTACGGGCTTTATTGCAGAGGTGATCGAATACCTTAATCATCAAAACGCAAAAGTTGCTGCCATCGACATCCCGTCAGGATTATTTGCTGATAAACCCAGTATTGACAGTGGCGGGGCCATCATCCTTGCTGATATCACCCTCACCTTCGAATTTGCAAAGAAGGCCTTCATGTATGCTGAAAACCTCCCCTATGTGAAAGAATGGGAGATCATGAACATCAAGCTTCATCCTGACTTCGTGAACGGCATCGAAAAGGCCGATTATTTTGTCATGAAAAAAGATATTTCCTCGATGATCAAGAGAAGGAACAAATTTGATCATAAAGGCAAATTCGGACATGCTTTGCTCATCGCCGGATGCTATGGCAAGATGGGTGCCGCCGTCCTGGCATCGAAGGCTTGCATGCGCACAGGATCGGGCCTGCTCACAACGCATGTCCCACAAAAGGGGTATGACATCATACAAACTGCCGTTCCGGAAGCCATGTGCAGCATCGACCCCTCGGAAACTACTTACTCGGAAATGCCCGTACTCGACCCCTACAATGCCATCGGCATAGGACCCGGAATCGGACAGGAAAAAGACACACAAACTGCCTTGAAGGTGCTCATCCAGAATACAGGCTTACCCATATTGTTCGATGCAGATGCGATCAACATCCTGGGCGAGAACAAAACATGGCTGGGATTTATCCCGGCAGGCAGCATCTTCACCCCCCATCCCGGAGAGTTTGAGCGGCTCGTTGGAAAAAGCGGCAACGCCTTTGAAAGGGATAAGCAGCAACGCGAATTCTCTATGAAGCATAATGCTTATGTGGTCTTGAAGGGATATGCGACAGCCATCAGCTGCCCTGACGGACGATGCTTTTACAATTCAACCGGAAACCCGGGTATGGCAACCGGAGGAAGCGGCGATGTACTCACCGGAATTATTCTCGGTCTGCTGGCCCAGGGATATACATCCTTGGAAGCATGTCTTGTTGGAACCTATCTCCATGGCCTTGCCGGCGACCTGGCATCAGAGGATCTTGGATATGAAGCCTCGCTGGCCAGCGATATCACGGGGCAGATCGGGTATGCATATCGGGCGTTGCAGGGACACTAGGTGCTGGATACTGGATACTAGATACTGGATATTGGATACGGGATACTGGATACTAACTCAACACCCAACCCTCAACACTCAACACTATTTCTCAACGTAATCTTCAGGGGTTCCGCAGGTGCAGATAAGGTTTCTGTCGCCCTGGGCATCATCGATGCGTGTGACATCAGGCCAGTACTTATCGCGTTCAGGTACTCCGTTGGGGAATGCAGCATCTTTTTTGCTATAAGGAAACTTCCAGTCTTCATCCATGACCATGGCCAGGGTGTGTGGGGCATGTTTGATCATGTTGTCCTCCTTCGAGCAATTCCCTTCTTCTACCTGACGGATCTCTTCACGTATAACCATCATGGCTTCGACGAAACGGTCGAGTTCTGAGAGAGGTTCGCTTTCCGTTGGCTCCACCATCAATGTTCCAATAACCGGGAATGCTACTGTAGGGGCATGGAAACCAAAATCCATCAGACGCTTGGCGATATCTACCACCATCACATCAGCAGTTTTCAGAAACTGATTGCAATCCAGAATCATCTCATGGGCCACGCGACCATTTTTCCCTGTATACAGGATCTTATAATGCTTCTCCAGCTTGGTCTTGAGGTAGTTGGCATTAAGAATGGCCATTTCGGTGGCTATCCTGAGGCCGTCACGGCCAAGCAACTTGATGTAGCCGTATGAGATCGGAAGTATCATGGCACTGCCGAAGGGTGCTGCAGCAACAGCCCCGATGGCATTCTGACCACCTGTTTCAACTACCGGGCTTCCCGGAAGGAATTCTGCCAGGTGTTCTGCTACGCCTATCGGTCCAACGCCGGGGCCACCACCGCCATGTGGGATGGCAAAAGTCTTGTGAAGATTTAAGTGGCAGACATCCGCCCCGATCAATCCGGGACTTGTCAGGCCAACCTGTGCATTCATATTGGCGCCGTCCATGTATACCTGTCCGCCATGTTCATGGATGATATCCATGATATCCAGAACTGATTCTTCAAACACGCCATGAGTGGAAGGATAGGTGATCATGATGGCTGCCAGGTTTTCATGATGCTCTTTGGTCCTGGCTTTTAGGTCGTCGATATCGATATTTCCCTGCTCATCGCATTTTACGATCACAACCTTCATGCCCGCCATAACAGAGCTGGCAGGGTTGGTACCATGTGCCGATGAAGGGATGAGACAAATGTTCCGATACCCTTCTCCCCTGCTTTCATGATATGCTTTTATCACCAGCAAACCTGTATACTCTCCCGATGCACCGGAGTTGGGCTGGAACGACATGGCAGAAAACCCGGTGATCTCACAAAGGTCACTTCCCAGGTTTTCTATAAGTTCAGTATATCCTTCTGCCTGATCTTCGGGTACGAAGGGATGCAAAGCACCGAATTCCGGCCAGCTCAATGGAAACAGTTCAGCAGCGGCATTGAGTTTCATGGTGCAAGAGCCCAATGGGATCATAGTCCTGTTGAGGGCCAGGTCGCGGTTCTCCAGCTTTTTCATATAGCGCATCATCTCCGTTTCGGAATGCATGCTATTAAATATCTCATGTATCATGAACTCGCTGGTCCTGCACAATGACTGAGGCACACAAACTTCAACTTCATGCTCTTGGGTAGGTTCGAAGCCACGCAGATTAACAAACACTGAAATGATATCTCGTGCATCCTGTGCAGAGGTGGTCTCATCCAGGCTGATGCCGATGCGGCCATCTTCGAAATAGCGGAAGTTGATCTCTTTTTGCACGGCAACTTCCATCACAGCATTCTGGTCGAGATCATCCGGCAGGCTGATCACCAACGTATCGAAGAATTGTTTTGTATGCAGTTCCATACCAAGTTCCTGCAGCACTCCGCCCAGGATACAAGTATAATCATTGATGTCGCGGGCAATCGCCTTTAAACCTTCAGGCCCGTGGTAGGCGCCATACATTCCTGCCATAATGGCCAGCAGGGCCTGTGCAGTACAGATATTCGAGGTAGCCCTTTCACGTTTAATATGCTGTTCACGTGTCTGGAGAGCCATACGCAAGGCCGGGTTTCCTTCAGCATCGACCGATTGTCCGATGATCCTTCCGGGTATATTTCGTTTATATTTTTCGTGGGTAGCGAAGTAAGCTGCATGCGGTCCACCATATCCCATGGGAACCCCAAAGCGTTGTGTAGTTCCAACAACCACATCAGCACCCCATTCGCCCGGAGGGCTTAGCAATGCCAGGCTGAGTAGGTCGGCGGCAACGGCTACTGCAACCTCCTTTTCATGTGCCTGCTCCACAAATGAGCGGTAATCCTTTACCTCACCAAATTGGTCAGGATACTGTATCAGTGCGCCAAAAAGTCCTTCAACAAATTCAATCCCATCTTCATTCCCTGTGATGATCTCGATGCCAAGCGGAAGCGCCCTTGCCTTTACCACTTCTTTAGTCTGGGGAAACAAGCCTTCGGAAATAAAGAACTTGTTTAGACCGGCTTTAGCAGCTGCTCTGCTCCGAGCATTGTATAGCATGATCATGGCCTCTGCAGCAGCAGTACCTTCATCAAGTAATGATGCATTGGCAAGCGGCATGGCTGTGAGGTCAGACACCATGGTCTGAAAATTCAGCAGTGCTTCCAGCCTGCCCTGTGATATCTCAGCCTGGTAAGGGGTGTATGAGGTATACCAGCCCGGATTTTCCAGGATATTCCGCTGGATCACACCCGGCAGGATGGTGTTATAATAACCCATACCGATATATGATTTGAAAAGCTTATTCTTAGCACCGATCTCCCTCAGGTGATTGATATATTCATGCTCATTCATCCCGTCAGGAAGATCCAATTCATTCTTCATCCTGATAGAAGCAGGAACAGTTTGTGCAATAAGTTCTTCAAGGGTTTTTACACCGATGGTATCCAACATTCCGGGAATTTCATTTTCCCTGGGGCCGTTATGCCTGTCAATAAAATTATTACTTAGCATCTTATCTCAAATATCTAAATTTCCCGGGATCCGGCATCCGGTACCCGGCACCTGAATTAAAGCGCAAAAGTAATAATCTTCTTGTAATAATAATTATAGGTGTTAGTTAATTGTGAAAAAGTTAACAGGCCATTACTGGTTGCTGGTCACTAGTTACTGGTAACTGGGTATCGTCCAAAATAACTTATCTTTATAGTCTGAAAAGAACAACATGAACAAAGAACAAACAAACACAGCTGATTGGGCGAATTGGACAACGATAATCAGTCAATACCTAAAGCCCAGTCCGCTGAGAAGCTGGTGGCAGTTGATCAATTCCTTTGTCCCTTACTTTGGCCTGCTGGTGGCCATGTATTACAGCATGGAAGTATCATACTGGCTAACACTGGCCTTATCTATTCCTGCTGCCGGTTTTCTGGTGAGAATATTTATCATCTTCCATGATTGCGGGCATGGATCGTTTTTCAAGACGGAAATGGCAAACAGGATCACCGGCATCATTACCGGGATGATGGTATTTACTCCTTATCACCGCTGGCATTACGAACACCAGGTACATCATAAAACTGTGGGAAACCTCGACAAACGCGGGGTGGGTGATGTAATGACTATGACGGTTGAAGAATATAAGGACAGTACTCCAAAGCAACAATCCTATTACCGCTGGTACCGCAATCCAGTGATGCTGCTGTTGATCGTACCCTTTTTTCTTTTTACATTTTTGTTCCGTTTGCATGGCACCAATCAAACCAACAAGATGCACTTGCAAACGCATCTGACCACACTCACACTTATCCTTCTGATCGTTCTCATCTCATATTTTATCGGTTTCTGGACTTTCGTGCTCATACAGGTGCCGATTCTGCTGATCGCTTCCATTGCCGGGGTGTGGATGTTTTATGTACAGCATCAGTTTGAAGATGTGATATGGGAACGCAGCGAAAACTGGGATTATAAGACCATGGCCATGGAAGGTTCATCCTACTATAAGCTCCCCAGGATATTGCAATTTTTCACAGGTAATATTGGTTTTCACCACATTCATCACCTTGGTCCGAAGATTCCCAATTACTATCTTGAAAAGTGCCATAAAGAAAATCCCATCTTTCAAAAGGAGCCTCTTACCTTCTGGAAGTCGTTTAGTTCGGTACGCTACCGCCTGTGGGATGAAACAAAACACAAACTGGTGAGTTTCAAAGAAGCTATCTGAGAAACTAAGAAAGGAACCTATGCGTGATCACAATTCGACAGTAGAAGCATTAAAAATCTCGCCAGGGATGCATTTAAGCTTGATTCCGTGATTATCATTGGCATCAACGATCTCGACCCTGGTTTCGTTCCGGCATGAAAGGGAAACCTCAGTTGGGCATATACACACAGCAGGTATGGATACTGGATGGCAAGAGGATTGAGCAGCTTTTTAATCTGGTAGAAGTAGGCGGTTAGCAGTTGGCTGTATCAAATATACAGTATCTAGTATCATTTGCCATTTTTCTTTTATCTTAGTTGTACAAAAGCCAGACAAATGATTAAAATCCGTATTCCCATCCTTCGGATTGCGTTATGGATCACCGCACTGTCGTTCACGACAAGCCTATTTGCCCAATGGCAACCAACCAATGGCCCTGGCGGCAAATATGTCAGAAGCATTCACTCTGACAATACTACGCTTTATGCAGCCACCGGTGGTGGTGTTCTTGCCAGCGAGGACGAAGGTATCAGCTGGGACTTTCGTAATGAAGGGCTGAAAAGCTGCGATACTAAATGCTTAACGAGTCTTGGAGACTATCTATTTGTTTCTACAGATGAAAATGTTTTCAGAACAAATGATAATGGACTCAGCTGGGAACCTTCCGGAAATGAACTGGAAGGAACCTATACGAAGACATTAACAGTTTGTCACGATCATATTTTTGCAGGCACATATTTGGGAGGCTTATACCGCTCTGCAGATACAGGAGCCAGCTGGGAATCGCTTAGCAGCAATCTCTCTGTCAAATACATCTATTATCTGGCCTCAGATAACATCAGCATTTTTGCAGGCACCTATCAGGAAGGGATGTTCAGGTCTACAGATTTCGGAGATACATGGTTAGCCATCAATAATGGATTGACGGAACCCAATATCATGGCCATCTATTGTTTTGAGGGAAAAGTATTCACAAGCACGCTTTCTTCAGGTGCTTTTGTCAGCAATGACAACGGGAATAGCTGGTCAAAGATCACTTCCCCTAATCTCCCTTCAATAAAGGGGTTTACGAGTCAGAACGGATATCTTTATGCTGCATCATTCGGAAGTGGTGTATACCGATCAGATGATTCCGGCCAAAACTGGATTAATGTTAGTTCAGGACTGGCCGAAACTACAATCTGGTCGATAGGAACAAGTGACAATGCCCTGTTTGTTGGGGTTACCAGTGGGAACATGTATAAAAGTATCGACAATGGCAACACATGGTCGCTGTGTACCGGAAGCATCAGCTTCAACGCAGGAGCCGGTTCCCTGACAAGTAACTCAAATGCACTGATCACCGGCACCCACGGCTCCGGACTTTACACAAGCATTAATGAAGGAGCATCATGGGCCCGTGCTACCTCGATAGGGACTGTTGAGATTCGGAGTGTTTTTGCTTTGGAGAACCTGGTTTTTGCTGGCACAGATATGCTGGGCATTTATCGTTCCACCGACCACGGATTTACATACTCCAAAGTCAACAACGGACTTAGCAGTGCATGGATACAATCATTCTGCCTGTGTGGAGAAACAGTTTTTGCAGGGAGCAGGGATGAAGGTATTTTTAAAAGTAACAACTATGGATCCGACTGGTCATGGGCAAACACAGGAATTACCTCAGGCGATATCCGAGCTCTGGCTTCCGATGGAATCTTCATATTTGCAGGAACTTCCGACAATGGTGTTTTCCTTTCTTTCAACCTGGGGGAAAGCTGGACATCTGTCAATACAGGATTGCCCGATCTGAATATTACAGCCCTTGAATTTTCAGGCGATTTATTATTTGCCGGCAGCAGGTATGAAGGGATCTTCGTAAGCAATAATCAGGGGACTTCCTGGACATCCGCCGGAATTGGAATTCCTCCACAAAGCTATATCCGCTGTATTCATGCACATGAGAACATCATATTTGCCGGTACCGATGAAGGCGAAATTTATCGCAGCAATGACCAGGGCAACAGCTGGGAGATCGTTAGTACGGGACTTGTTGGATCGCCGGTACTTTCACTCCATGTATATGATGGATACCTGTATGCCGGCATAAATGCCGGTGGAGTTTGGAAGCGGCCGCTGGATCAGATTACCGGGCTTTCAGAGCCTGAAAGAGATATTGAAGTTATTGTGTATCCTAACCCGACAATGGAGGTTGTTAATATTCGATATCCGCTATCCGAAATTCGATATTCGAGCTTGTTATATGATATTTCCGGGAAAGAAGTCCAGCCACTTATTATATCAGATACTCCTGGAGCAATGCAGTTGGATATTTCCAAGCTTACAAATGGGATTTATCTCCTGAAGGTCATTTCCGAAAACAGCTCTTATACAACGAAGATTATTAAGAATTAGGAATACTGGTTACTGGTTACTGGTTACTGGTTACTGGTTACTGGTTACTGGTTACTGGTTACTGGTTACTGGTTACTGGTTACTGGTTACTGGTTACTGGTTACTGGTTACTGGTTACT
>QMPN01000130.1 GCA_003648575.1 Bacteroidota bacterium | reverse complement strand
GCTGTTCACCTTGAAGGCCTTGAGTGCATATTCATCAAATGCAGTGGTGAAAATTACCGGACAACCCACTTCTGCCTTTTCGAAGACCTCGAAACTGAGCCCATCCGCAAGCTGAATGTCGAAGAATGCCAGGTCGGGAGCTTCATTCTCGGTGAACCATGGTACTGCGTTGCTGATGGAGTCGAGGGTCCCAAGGATATCAACCCCCGGGATCGCTTTCCTGATCATGGCTTCCAGCCTTTCTGCTGCCATTACCTCATCTTCTATGATCAATACTCTCATTTTCCTAACGGATTAAAGGTATGCTAACAACGAATGATCCATGGAGTTCCTCCGGAAAAGGTTCCTCGCTGGCACCATTCACTTCAAAATCCCTTTCGCTCAGATATTCATAGCGTGATTTAATATTCATCAAACCATGTTTTTCCCATTCACCCGTGTCGCCACCCAGGATGCTGCTTTTCTTTTGCAGGTTGTTGCTTACCTGCAAATATTCCCCGGCAGCCAGGGTAATTTTGATCGTTAATGGTTTGTCCCTGGAAACGATATTATGCTTGATAGCGTTTTCTAACAGCATCTGCACGGAAAGGGGGATGATCTTAAATGGACTCCCTTCACTAATATCTGATTCCACGATCAGGTTATCTCCAAAGCGAATCTTCATCAGGCTGATATAGTTCCCAACAAACTTCATTTCAGTGTTGAGTGGTACCAGTTCCCGGTCTTTTTGCTCCAGCACATAGCGGTAAATGTCGGACAATTGCTTCACGAAGCGTGTCGCTTTTTCTTCATCCTTACCGATCAGTCCTGACAGGGTATTCAATGAGTTGAATAAGAAATGCGGGTTTACCTGGTTCTTAAGGGAATCGTATTCAAGGGCGAGCTTTTCCCGCTTCAGCGACTCTTCATTCTTAACGGCTTCCCGCCAGGAACTGAAAAACTCATTGATATATAACACCAGAGCAATGATCACCACAGTGACCAGCTCAATGATCATGATTGATTTCCCGCTGTACTTGATGAAGTTGCTGAACTCCGCACCCCAGATCACGACCATCCAAAACCAATTTATGAAGAATATCACGGCTGAAGAAATCAGTAGCATTCCTGTCAGGCTGAGGATGAGTTTTACTCCCGGACCTAGCCTGTCTTTGCCAAATATGGCTTCCAGTATCGGGTTCACCGAGAAGTTCCCAAACCAGAGCGATGAACCTATGAGAAAGCAGTAAAGCAAATTAATACCTAGCTGTTGGAAGCTGATATGATCGATCGGGGTCATGAGCAAGGATATCGCCGTACCGATTATGGTAACGGCGATGATCCCTCTTACATGCGTTTTTATCGTGGTTTTATTGGGCCTGGCCATAAGTCTTATTTTTAGTCTTTGCAGCTAACAACAAGCTTATGGTTATACTCCCTGCCCCAGTTGGGTGAAATAGTGCTTTCGGGTTCGAACACTTCGTACTTTTCTGCAGCTTTGATAAAATACGGACAAGCTGCCTCTTTTCCACCACCAAAGGCCTCAGGGGTGTACATTACGTTCTGCCCAACCAGGAAGTAGATCCTTGGGTTGTCGGGATTGATGTTTTTTGCCTTGCCAAAGGATGTTGATGCTTTTTGAGAATAAGACTGGCCACGTCCCATAGGATCAACCTGTATCCTGCCCTGGTATATCCAGCCCTGTAATACTTCGATCTCATCATTTTCCGGGCTTAATTCCCTGGCTTTCCCCAGGAATGCCTCGGCCTTGTCCAGGTTCATATCAATGTTCGTACTTCCTTCTTCAGAGAATACGATGTTCAGATAACTGTAGGCCACATAATATTGCGCCAGCCATTGATCAGGATTCTTTTTTGCAATGGCCTCAAAATTTGCGGCGAAAGCTTCGAACTCGGCGGAGGTCTCTGCTTTCTCCATCTCCTTCAGGTTCTTTTCCATTGATTTTACGTAATCTTTGTCACCGGCCTGAGCAAAGATGCCTGCCAGGATGATAATGCTTGAGAGAATGATCTTTTTCATAATGTTTAAAATATTAAAGTTAGTAAATCTACGATTTTCATTTTTTATACTTTTTAGCAGCTGAATATCAGCTGTGCTAATATCTTTACTATTGATGTGATGATCAGTGTAACGATTAGCATGATAATTTTCCAATTCATAGTTCTGGTGTTTTGCTGAGACAAAGATGCATGCGGTGGTGTGATAAAAAAAATAATACTTACCGAACTGTCGGATATATAGGATGAGTTGTTGTTTTAGGGTGCGGTACGCGGTGCGCGGTGCGCGGTACGCGGTGCGTGGTACGCGGCGTGGTACATGGTACGTGGTACGCGGTGTGGGGTATGTGGTATATGGTTTTGTGCGTAAATGTTTAACTTTACAAAAAACAGCCTTATGTCTAATACAAAGGGAAAGAAGATAGGAATTTTGACTGCCGGTGGCGATTGCCCGGGATTAAATGCCGCCATTCGTGGCGTCGGAAAAACGGCCATTGTAGAATACGGCATGCAGGTTTATGGGTTCTCCTCAGGCTTTCTGGGCATGATCAATCAGGAGTACCGTGAGTTGCAGGAAACTGAGTTGTCAGGCATTCTTACCCTGGGAGGGACCATACTGGGCACATCAAGGGAAAAGCCATTTAAGGAAGATAAGAAACAGTTCAACAAGATTGATAAGCCCAAGCTCATTCGCAAACATTACGATGAGATGGGATTGGATGCCCTGGTGGTGATCGGAGGCAACGGTACACAACGCACTGCTTCCAAACTGGCTAAGGAAGGGCTGAATATCATTGGCTTGCCCAAAACCATCGATAATGATGTGTGGGGAACGGATGTTACCTTCGGTTTCGACTCGGCAGTGACCATAGCTACCGATGCCATAGACCGCTTACACAGCACGGCCAACTCACATAAGCGTATTATGGTGATAGAGGTCATGGGGCATCATGCAGGTTGGCTGGCACTCTATTCAGGTCTGGCCGGTGGTGGTGATGTGATCCTGATCCCGGAGATCGAATACGATGAGAAGGTGGTGGCAAATTATCTTCTCCGCAGGGCACAGAACAAAAAGCCTTATTCTATTGTCGTGGTGGCAGAAGGCATCAAGCATAAGAAAGGCAAATCAGCAGCACAGCATATCAGCGACATGATAGAAGCAGAAACCGAGCTGGAAGCCAGGCAAACAATACTCGGATATATACAACGTGGAGGCAGTCCGTCGCCCATGGATCGCCTGCTGGCCACCCGCTACGGTGCCTCGGCTGTAGAAATGATCAGCAAAGGGGAATTTGGCGTTATGGTGGCTTTGAAAGACAATAAGATAATTGGCATGCCGCTCGAGGAGGTGGCTGATAAGTTGCGTACCGTTCCCACCGATCACCATATGATTGTTAACTCCAGGAAAATGGATGTTTGCTTTGGTGATGGCAAGAGGCTTTAAAGTGTTGGGTGTTGAGTGTTGAGTGTTGGGTTGATTTGTGAAGAGTTAAGAGTTTAGAGTGCCTAATCTCGAAGGTGTAAATCAAGCTCGAAGCCAGGCAAATCCATTGTCACAGTTGGTATCAGTAGTAGAAAGCCAAGGATCAGCATGATGATGATCAGGGGCGCTACCCATTTTACCCATTTATTATACGGAATTCTGGCCACTCCGAGTACACCCATGAGTACTCCCGAGGTAGGGGTGATCATATTGGTGAAGCCATCGCCGAATTGAAAAGCCATGACGGTGGCTTGCCGGGAAAGGCCTATCAGATCAGAGAAAGGTGCCATGATGGGCATGGTAATGGCTGCCTTGGCAGAGCCTGACGGGATGAGGATATTAATAATGTTTTGAATAATATACATAATGCCGATAGAGGTGATCTCACCCACATCCTGCATACCTTTCGACAAGCTGTATAAAATGGTGCTGATGATCTTCCCGTCTTCCAGTATCACAATGATGCCACCTGCCAGCCCAACGATCACCGCAGCAGAAAGAATGTCTTTCATCCCTTCAATAAATAATTTAGTGATGCGGTTCGGACTGTAATTCATGGCAATACCTGAAAGGATGCCCATGGCAAAGAACAGCGTTGCGATCTCCATAATGTACCATGCATAACCCATCACCCCAACAATGAGGAAGTAAATGGTAAAGGACAGGAGGTTCAGAATGAAAAAATGCACAGACTTGCGCAATGTTAAAAATCCGGTGATGGCAAATAAGATGACGCCGGCCGGAACCATCATTAATTCTAAGGGCGGATAGTCGCCAACCCTCATGGGCGAATATGGATATTTCCAGGCGAATATCCCCATTGCAATAAGTGTTAGTCCATAGGTGATCCAGGCTGAGAGGGGAGTGTGGTATTTAACTTTTTCGCTTCCGGCTTCATGGCTTTTGCGCCAGTATTCGTCATCGTCATAAACATAGGAGGCGCGTGGGTTCCTCTTAACCTTATTGGCCCAGCGAAGAATATAAAAGATCCCGATAAAGTTGATCACGGCCCAGCAAAATAAGCGATATTCCAGTCCTGAGAAGAGGGGCAGCTCAGCAATGCCCTGGGCAATACCAATGGTAAAGGGGTTGAGTATAGCTCCGGCAAAACCCAGGCCTGCCGATACAAAAACAAGCCCCACCCCGGTAATGGAGTCATAGCCCATGGAAATGGACAGGGGGACCAGGATGATGATAAAGGCAATCGTTTCTTCGCTCATGCCGAATACTGCGCCGAAGATGGAAAACATAAGCATGATCATGGTCATCACAATGTTGTCTACCCCGATCTTACGGATGAAGCGAATCTTTTCAAGCTTCCTGGTAAAGCCCAGGAAGGAGAAAATCCCCACATCAATCGACTTGCTTTCGTTCAGTATCCAGAAGGCACCACCTATCATGAAGATGAATACAATGATGCCCGACTGCCGTTCGAAGCCTTCGAAGAGGGCGGCAAAAACTTCCCATGTTTGTGGTTGGCTTTCGATGGATTGGTACACCAACTCGGTGGTTTCCTTTCCATCCTGCATGCTTAGCACTTCAACATATTCTCCACCGGGTATCATCCAGCTGAGAATGGCTGCTATGACGATGGTGTAAAATATAATCACATAGGTGTGTGGGAACTTCAGCTTTTTTGCCATGGCAGGATTTTCAGTGTGATTGCTTTAAATAGAAATTGTGTTTAGAAGAGTTCATCATATTTGGTCCAGAGGTAATCACCCAGCATCCAGGCTTCTTTTACCACCTTTTTACCCCATTTATTGGAATATTCGGTAAGAAAAGCGCGTGCTTTTTCGGGGTTTTCCTTATAAATCTTCAGTGCTTCTTTTTCAATTTCTGCCTGGTTGCCAAACATTTCCGCCTGCATGGGATCCCATACGGCATCCACATCGTGGCGCATATCGCCCCAGCGCTGTGCGGTGAGGGTCCCAAGGCGGTTAAAGGCCCACCAGGCTGACTCGGTAGAATAGCCATTCGGCCGGCCGGGGGTTTTATATGAAACAGGAAGATCTGAAACGCTGCAATATACAGGAATATAGATTGAGCTGGCCACATTGTCCTGCGCAAGCCAAACCACACCACCAATCTCATCGGGTAGCCAGTCGCGGCACTGAATAATGGTGGCATACATGGTATACCATCGGGCAATGGTCCGCTCGCCAAGCCATCCCCATCCGCCATTGATCCTGAACACTTTGTTCATGTCGTATGGCATAAAAGGATTGGCCAGTGGTGATAATACTGTTTTGCCTGAATCATCAGTTACAGTGATATCTTTCACGAAGTTGAAAGGCGTGCCTTCATAATAGTCTTTAAAGATACTCACCAGCTTTTCCATGGTAACCGGCTCATCGGGTTTTACTGAGAAGGGATGATTTTCAGCATTGGGGTCAAGATGAAGTGACGGGGCAACCAGGTCGAATACCCGCCATTCCCTTCGACGGGCTGCCAGGGATGTCCTGCTATGTGGTGCATATGCATAGCAAAACTGAAAATCTTCTTTTGATGCACACCAGCCTGAGTCCAGTGCCATATCATAGATATTTTTGGAGGCCATGAAATAATCACTATCCTTCGGATCGATCTGCTTGATGGTGCTGGCATTGGCGTTTACCGATATGTGATCATCAGGAACGCGCTGTGCTACCCAAATGGCTCCTACTTTTCCTTTTCCCGGACCAACGATCTCGAAGTGCCACACCTCTTTCTTATCGGCAATGGTAAGGCACTCACCGGCATCATTCCATCCGTATTGTTCTGTCAGCTCCCCGGCCATGCTGATGGCTTCGCGGGCTGTGGTACAACGTTCGAGCATGAGCAGGCAGAGCCGCTGGCAATCGATCAGGCCTTTGTCCGACTGCAACACAGCCCTTCCGCCAAAGGTAGATTCTCCTATGGCCAGCTGATGATCGTTCATACAGGGATATGCAGTATTGACGTAGCCATAGGTGCTGGAGACCTGTGGGATCTTTCCAATAGGAACATGGGCATAGCTGGGCATGGCAAAGCTGTCGCAGGCCGAGCGTTTGTACATGGTCACCATGCTGCCATCTTCATAGTTTATGGCAGGTACGATATCCATCCATGAACGTGTACGGTGGCTGTCGTCGGTATGTGAGGTGATCACCGATCCATCTACAGTAGCAAGCTTTCCCGCTGTGATGCTTGTACATTCATCAGGATATGGTGAAGGAGAGCGTGGATCTACCTGGGATGACAAAGATAAACACAGGCTAAGGGCGATAAAAAATGATAGCGATTTGAAAAGTTGGGGCCTTGAAATGGTCATAGTATAGCTTTTGAATTTATTTGAGCTAACTAAAATAGCAAATTATCCCCTGATGTTGATAAATGAGGCTGTGAATGTTTGAAACAGCTGCCTGTTTTTCATATGCCAGTATTGATTTATGTTAACTTTGCATTGCAGCTACTTTCAATTTTGTTAGCATGAGTGAACTCATCAAGCATGAATGCGGGATCGCCATGGTGCGATTGCTAAAACCGCTGGAATATTATCTTTCGAAATACGGTACGCCCCTCTACGGCCTGAATAAATTGCACCTGATGATGCAGAAGCAGCACAACAGGGGACAGGATGGTGCCGGGATGGCATGCCTGAAGTTCGACCTCGAGCCAGGCAATAAATACATCAACAGAATACGCTCGAATTCTGTTTCATCCATACAGGATATCTTTAAAAGAGCCTATCAGCCATTCTCTGATATGGCCCTGAGTAAGCCTGAACGTCTCAATGATGTTCAATGGCTGAAAGAGAATATGGAGTTTTCCGGTGAGCTTTTTATGGGCCACCTGCGTTATGGTACTTTCGGTACCAATGTGGTAGAAAACCTCCAGCCGATGATCCGTTTTAACAATTGGATGACCAAGACCCTGGTGCTGGCAGGAAATTTTAACATGACCAATGTTGATGAGCTTTTTAACCTGCTAATCGACATGGGCCAATATCCTGTGGAGACATCGGATACCGTCACCATTATGGAAAAGATTGGACATTTCCTGGATGCGGAAAACGAAAAACTTTACCAGCAGTTTAAAAAGGATGGTTTTGAAAAGAGGGATATCTCCCCACGTATTGCGGATAGTATAAATATTCAGGAGATACTGATCAACTCAAGTAAATCCTGGGATGGGGGATATGCCATTGGCGGAATGTTGGGCCATGGTGACGCCTTCCTTATGCGAGATCCATCAGGCATACGTCCTGCCTTCTATTATGCAGATGATGAGGTGATTGTGGCTGCATCTGAAAGACCGGTCATTCAAACTTCCTTCAATGTTTCACAGGATGATGTGAAGGAATTACAGCCCGGGCATGCCCTTGTGATCAAGAAAAATGGATCATACACAGAGGAAGCCTTCCTGGATCCTCTCGAGAGAAAGTCTTGCTCATTTGAAAGGATTTACTTTTCCCGTGGGACGGATTCTGATATTTACCGGGAACGGAAACGCCTGGGGCGGGCGCTGGTGCCTGCTGTTATGGATGCCATAGATAACGACCTGCATAATGCAGTATTCTCGTACATTCCAAATACCGCCTCGTCGGCATTCAGGGGGATGATCAATGAACTTCATAATGTTTGCGACGATATCAAACATAAAGAGATCAGCGAGATCGATCCGGCAAAAGATTCCGCAAAGCTGCAGGAGATCCTTTCTTTCCGTCCGAGGGTTGAGAATATTGCGGTAAAAGATGTAAAGCTTCGCACTTTTATCACCCAGGATAGTCAGCGTGATGACCTTGTCGGTCACGTAT
>QMPN01000129.1 GCA_003648575.1 Bacteroidota bacterium | reverse complement strand
TTTGAACCGGTCCCGATGATAAATATGCTTTCCGAAATGGGATACGAACACCTGACAGAGCAACAAGAGCAAGGCGAATTTTACATCTATTTCTATAAAAAGATAAGTGAGCATGAAGACAGTCAGGCTGCATCCGAAAAAGTTGATGCTGTTATACAATCTGCCACACCTGTTGCTTACCCTATTATTATGCGATTGCTTCAATCCGAAAAAATTAGGAAGCACATAAATATTAAAGAACTGAAAGTGTGGGAAGAAACTGAAAAACATCTTGCATGGATCACAAGTGGAAAAGCAGATATCAGCTTCTCTGCACTCATAACCTCGGCAAAATTGCGGAACAGTGATATCAAAATACCCGCACTCTTTGTTTGGGATAATTTTGTTCTCCTCACCAGGTATAAAGCCGAAAATTTTCAAGACATAAAAGGGAAAGAGATCCACACACCGCTATTTGAAGAGGCGCCCCCTGCAAAAATTACCAAATACCTGATCAAGGCAAGCGGATTGAATCCCGATGATTTTAAATTTGTATTTGGTTCTCCTTTTGGAAGGCCGGAGAAAATTTATGCTGATTTTGTTTCAGGACAAGCCGATACCGTTATTCTTCGCGAGCCTGAGGCCAGTTATGCCATAAAAATAATGCAGGACAGGGGCGAAGACATCTCTATTATATCCTTCAACAAAATTTGGAATGAGATAAACCCCGGCTTCGGAAGTTTCCCGAATGCCGGATTAGTATTAAAAGGTGAATTTGCCCGAAAACACCCGGAAGAAACACAGGTGTTCCTGGAAGAATTAAGATCTGCAATTAATTGGGTAAACGAAAACAGATCTGCTTCTGCTAAACTTGCATTCGATATGATGCGTCAACCCGTCGACAGAATTGAATTATTCTTAGACCGTGTTAATTTTGAGTATGTTGATGGAGAAAAATTGACTGTGAAAGTTAAACAATACTTCGATATCCTGAACCAGCATGATGTAGTAAATATGGAGATTGATAAAGAGTTTCTGGATATTTTTGCAATCTGAGAAGTGCATAATCACATAGGTAAGCAGGAAGTGATGTTCCTAATGGCATATATTTCTGCACCATCAGAACCGCTGAGCATAAATTGACTCAAAAAGTGATGCTGTGTAAATAACGAATATCGGGTATCGAATATCAAAAGGAGCTTTGTTTTCAAAGTTCTTTTTTTTGTTTATTTGCATCATGATCCATAAAATCATGCTTGCATGTCTGTTCTCCTGCTTTTATGTGCTCCTCATGGCACAGCCACAAACCTACCTGTGCCTACAAGCCGGTGCGGATATCAAGATAGATGGAAAGCTTGAAGAATGGAAGGATACTCCCTGGACAGATGATTTTATCGATATTACCGGAAAGCCTGAATTAATTCCCCATCTCAGAACCAGGGCAAAAATGATGTGGGACACGAACTACCTGTATATCGCGGCTGAAATGGAGGAGCCCCACCTCTGGGCCACTGTCACCGAAAGAGACAGGGTGATCTATGTCGATAATGACTTTGAGATATTCATTGATCCCGACGGGGATACACACAATTACGCTGAGATAGAAGTCAATGCCTACGGAACAGTATGGGACCTCTTTCTCACACGGCCATACAGAGATGGTACAACACCCCTGAATTCCTATAACATCGATGGCTTGCAACTAGCTGTTTCCTTAGTGGGAAGTATCAATGCACCCTCTGATACAGATACAGGCTGGGTGCTTGAAATGGCCATTCCCTGGAATGCTTTAACGGACATGACCTATGGAAAACGCAAGCCTTACCCGGATGAATACTGGCGAATCAACTTTTCACGCGTGCACTGGGAACTAGACGTAGAAAACGGGAATTATGTTAAAAAGGCTGTCCCGGAGAACAACTGGGTCTGGTCCCCGCAGGGAAAAGTAGATATGCATATGCCCGAAAGGTGGGGATATGTGTTCTTCTCTGATATGCTTGCCGGGCAACAAACTCCTGTCATTCCCCAAATTCCTTACGACGAAGAAATCAGGATATTCCTGAGAAGCCTCTACTATACACAGAAAGAGTTTTACAGGGAGCATAAACGCTATGCTGATAAGAATGAGGAAATTGACACGAATTTTTGGGTCATGCTTCATTTTGGGGGCCGATTGAATATATCTGCCACCGAGGATCAATACCTGATAACATATAATAATGGCCCTCGGGGAAATACATGGTTTATCACTCAGGATGGCAGGATATGGAAAGAAAAGAAAATCAAGGCATGGATATGGATGCATGGGAATAACAAATTGAGTGATTCAGCATGGGCTGAAACATTCGCTAAACTTGCTTCATATGGGATTGACGGCATACTGCTGGGAGGCAGTGATGATCTCCTGAAAAGGGTGATTCCCCTTGCCGATGATGAAAATATTGAAATCCAGGCCTGGCGCTGGATGTTAAATTGCAATGATAAACAGGTGATTGAAGAGCATCCTGAATGGTACAGCGTGAGCAGGGAAGGATATTCATGCCTCGAAAAACAACCCTACGTGGGTTATTATAAGTGGTTATGTCCAAGTAAAGAAGGAGTACGGGAATACCTGATTTCGAGAGTACGAGAGACTTTGTCCATAGAAGGGCTGTCAGGCTTCCATATGGACTATATCAGGCATCCTGATGTAATCCTTCCCAGGGCCCTGTGGGAAACCTACGGCCTAGTTCAGGACCATGAAATGCCTGAATACGATTATTGTTATTGCGGACACTGCAGGGCTGATTTTAAAAATGAACATGGCTACGACCCCCTGGATCTTGAACATCCTGATCAGGATTCGGCCTGGCGACAATACCGTTATGACATTGTCAGCAATATCGTAAACAGCCTGGAGGAAGAACTGAATAATACTGATTACAAAAAATTATCTGCAGCCGTTTTTCCTTCTCCGGAGATTGCAAGGACCTTGGTACGCCAGGATTGGGACAAGTGGCGCAGCCTCAGAGAAGTGTTTCCAATGATCTATCACAGTTTCTACAATGAGGATCTTCCCTGGATAGGGGAAATCACCTGGGCCGGAGTGTATGCTCTGAACGACCGTATTCCGCTTTATACAGGATTGTATATTCCGGCACTCACACCCAAAGAACTCAGCCTTGCTATCATGATCGCCATCGACGCCGGTGCCTCCGGTGTTTCTCTCTTCGACTACAATGCTATGACCGATGAGCATTGGGAAGCCTTCACGAACAGGATCCGGAAGTACAAATAGAAGTGACTAAAGTGAGCTAAAGTGCCTAGAGTGCCTGGAGTTAAGAATACCAACTCTAGCTCATTCCAAACTTTAGACACTTCAAGCTTTTTTTGTAAGGTCTGAACAATTCCCCCGACTAAGTGTCAATTATTCTATAATTCATAACCTGAAATTTATAATCATGAAGAATATTTTCACACTTATAGTCATCTTACTTTCCGGTTTCGGCAGTTATGCCCAGGTAGAAAGAACTCTTGTTGTTGAACATTTTACGAACACTCGCTGCAGCTCATGCGCCACCGCAAATCCTGCCTTATTTTCATTGCTGGATAGCTATCCCCAGGTATTGCATATTTCATATCATCCCAGCTCTCCGTATTCAAACTGTGCTTTTTATCTGCACAATCCTTCAGAGAACGATGGGCGCACAAACTTTTATGGAATATATGGAGCAACTCCCAGGGTGGTTCTGCAGGGTGAAGTGGTCGGATTCCAGATCCCTATCCTGAATGCAGATCAGCTCGAAGCCCAGCTTGGTCAAACATCTGATTTTGATATACATATCGATCAGGATAAACTTGAGAATGATATGGTACATGTTAGCATTACCGTTAAAAAACTCAGTACCACATCAAGTCAATCACAAAAAATCTATGCTATTATCGCTGAAAAAGAGGTCGATTATGCAGCTCCTAATGGCGAAAACCCCCACTACGAAGTATTCAGGAAGGTGTTACTTAACCAGGTCATTGATATCCTTGTTGGAGACTCAGTGGTATTCAACACTTCTTATACTATAAATAGTGAATGGGATGAAGATGAACTGATCGTAACTGCTATGGTACAGGATGCTGATAACAAAATGATCCTCCAGGCCCGTGAATCGGAAAAACTGAATGCCAACCCGAGTTTCATCAGGGATAAGGAGATCCTCTCCCTTGATGGTGCCCTGTATCCCAATCCGGCTACAGATGTAGTTTATCTGTCAAATGCAGTCCGCAAAAATTTTGTGCAAGCTGATTTCTATGCCATTAGCGGAAATAAAGTTAAAACCTTTACTGATCCCCGTGCGATGAATATCAGCGACCTGCCGGAAGGCATTTATATGGCTGTTCTCACTGACTCTGAGCAGAAGCAGCATATTACGAGGATTGTAAAAAGATAGATACTGGATACTGGATTAACTCCAAACTTTAGCTCACTTCAGGCACTCCAAACTTAATTATCTATTCTTCAATATCAAGCGATTCCATATTGGACATGGTCCAGATGTTCAGAAAACCGATCCTGATAATATCAGCCATCTTCTGGTAGTTCACGAGTTTGATCTCATCCTTAGGTGTATGGTATTCATCATGCCATCCGGCCATATAGTAAAAGAAAGGTATATCTTTCCTGGCAAAAGGTGAATGGTCGCTGCCACCACCTTTGTTCATGCTTGGCCTCATCGTAATATCCAGATCGATCTTGTATTGATCCAGGAAATGAAAGCTGATCTCCTCAAGGAAATCGTGTCCGGCGGTATAGGTCATCCTGCATTGAATGCCCAGGCTGTCATCTTCCGAATCCCTGGAGATCATATCGTAGTTCAGACAAAACTTTATATCCTCGATGGGCAGGTATGGGTGTTCCACAAAATACCTGGAGCCCAGCAATCCGCGTTCTTCTCCTGTCCATGCGGCAAAGATGATGCTGCGTTCAGGTTTCTCTCCTGTGGCCAAACAGGCCCTGGCAAGGGTCATCACACCAACTGTTCCTGATGCATTATCATCCGCTCCGTTCCAGATGTAACCATCAAACATTCCCAGGTGGTCATAGTGAGCGCCTATTATGATAGCTTCAGTGGTATCCTTACCCTCGATGATCCCGACCACATTGCGACACCTGACTAGCTCAGAATCAACACTGGTCTTCACATAAACAGATTTATTCTTAATGATACGTGAATCAGGTTTCATTCTTTCCTGCACATCCAGTTCCCAGGCTTCTATATTGATATTGCTGCCGCGGAAGACCTCAAAACCGGCCCCCTTGCTAAGACTGATCCTCAAGGGTCGTGTGCTGATAGAATCCCCCGGAATACTGTATGAATATTCATGTATGGTACGTTGCTTTTCTGTTCCTTCATAATGATCGGAGTCATACCTGAAGGGAACGTTCGACACCCATGATGATGATCTGTCACTTCCGGGGTATATATCGATGATCCCGGAAACACCTTTATCTCCCGCTATCTCATTCTTTTCCCTACCAAGGTAGTACTCTGCATATCTCCCTTCGGGATGGAATTTCTTATAGGCATCGCTGCTGGTATCATTATGACCGGGATATCCGCCCAGGCGGACGATCACCTTTCCTTCCACATCAACTCCCTTAAAGTCATCATATTTTTCGTCTTCATTCACATAGCCATATCCTACAAATACCAGTTCTGATTCAAGTTCCTGTGCAATGCTTCCCGGACTGAGCGAGAAGTCGGTATGGTAGTCAAAGGTAAACTTTTTGCCACCCGACATCAGATGAAATACCTGCTCTTCCCCGGCTTTGTATTTGAGCATGGTGATATTTTGAAAGTAGGTGCCATACTGATAAGGCTTCGCACCTTGCTGGCGTTCTTCCCAGGGAGGGTAGAACCATTCCATGTCTCCTGCAGGCTTAAGGCCGTAAACACCGAATATGCTGGCAATATAATCACCTGCAATAAACTCCCCACGCATGCCGGTACCCCGGCCTTCCGTCCAATCTGAAGCCAGGAAATCAAGTTGTCCTTTTACGGCTTCATGCGTGATGGCTTCCAGCCCCTTTTCGTACGCAAGGCTGTCGTTTTGAGCATAGATGGTGAGCATACTCAGGAAAAGTGCAAATAGAGCGGGCAGTTTCTTTTTCATAACGGAAGGTCTTTATTATAAATTGAAAGTGAAAATCAAATTTAAGAAATCCTGTGGAATAATGTATCCATGAGTTTGTATGGACAATACGTACCATTTTTGATTTATCTACGTAAAAGCACCATATTTAAGCGCAAACAGATATCCGGGTATTGTATTTCAACAATGCAATACTTTATTTTAAAGCAAGCAAAATGAGAAAATAAAGTCTCACTCTTAAAAAGGTTCATATAAATGAAAAAGAGGATCATATTAGCCGTCCTTACCTCCGGGATGATCATTCTCTTGTCCCTGACTATCAAAGCATATAAGAAATGGAACCGCTACGTGATCGAAGCCGGCACCAATTCCAGTATGACTATCAGTGAACCTTTATCCGATCTTGACCGTATTGAATTTAGCTTTAGGACAAACCCCACATGGTACTACAATCATCTCGAAACGCCCGTCTGGAACAAGATACGGGGGATATCAAACGGCGAATATCGTAAAAACTCATCTGCCCACCTGGCTTATCAATGCGTAAATGATTCCTTACTGGTAGTTGGCGCCTGCTGTATTGTGGATGGGGTAGGGCCACAAGAAAATGATTCACAGCAAATTATCCTTGATACAATCGATGCCAATGGCGAATACACTTGCAGGATACTGCGCGAAGACGGAAAGTATAAATTCTATTTTGAGGATAAATACTGGGACTGTCCGGCAGGAGAGGAGCAGGAGTGGGGTTATATTGTAAACCCCCATGTCGATCCTGATTTTACACTCGACCACGACTGGATGGTCGATCTTCTGGACCTCCGTTAATTGGTCAGAATATTTTTGTTTGTACATATTTCAATACTTACATTATCTTTGACCAAATTCCAAAACAAACTTAAACTATGAAAACTGTATTAACTTCAATTATTACTTCTCTCATTACTGTGATTATTGCACTCTTTGTTGTCCATGCTATTGTGGGTGACGGCGGATGTATACTAAGCCATGATAATGATGACAAGAAAGAATGTTGCGTCAAGAAAGATCACGACAAAGCTGAAAAGCATGCAATGTGTAAGGAAACCCTGGAACCGATAAGGACCGAGTTTGAAACTACACTTTCCGACGAAGAAAAAGCAACGATCGCTGCCATTCGTGAAAATTTCGGTGACGAAGATCATGAGAACCTGTGCCCGGAGGGGATGGAAAAGTACATGGAGCAACATAAAGACGACATTATAGCTCTGGTAACCATTGCCGACAACCACAAAGAATTCTTTGAAGGTGTGTTTGCCAAAATGCATGAGAAAGAGCATGCTGATGAAGGCGAAGTTGTAAAAGAACATGCCTGCCCCGAAGCTGCAAAATGCAAGGAAGCCACTGAAAAGTGCAAAGGCGAAAAGAAAACTGCCGAAGTAGCTGAAAAAAGCGAGCATGCTGAAGATGAATGCAAGCATGCTGAAGAAAAATGCAAATCAGAATGCATGAATACCTTTAAAGTTCATTTCCTCCTTATGGAAGCGAAATAAATTAGGTGCCGGGTGCCGGATACCGGGTGCCAGAACAATATTTACATGAGCCCCGCGATGAGCGGGGCTTTTTTTTATTTTAGGCAGTGGGCCCCTCGACTTCGGGACAGGCTTTGGGCAGTAGGCTTTAGGTGATGGGTGTTTATATTTTTCATATCTTAGCACATACTATATGTCTTGACAATGCACGAATTGATCAGATTGCGTGATGAAGCCCTGGCCTGCACTAAATGTCCGCTTGTACAAAGCAGGAATAAGCTGGTGTTCGGTGATGGCAGCCCTGATGCGAATATTTTTATGATAGGGGAAGGACCTGGCTATGATGAAAACGAGCAGGGCAGGCCCTTTGTAGGAAAATCCGGGATATTACTGGATAAGATACTGGCTGCCTGTGGCTTTAACAGGCATCAACATGTTTATATCGGTAATATTGTTAAATGCAGGCCTCCCGGAAACAGGAATCCATCAGCTGCGGAAGCGGCCGCATGCCTGCCGTATTTGCACAGTCAGATCGAACTCATCAAGCCGAAGATCATCATCCTTATGGGTGCTGTAGCACTCAGGTATATGATCGGCGATGAGCTGAGGATTACCAAAGTGCGTGGACAATGGATCGAAAAGGACAACAACTTATTCATCCCGGTTTACCATCCATCGGCATTGTTGCGCAACCCGGACCTTAAAAGAGATACCTGGGAAGATTA
>QMPN01000128.1 GCA_003648575.1 Bacteroidota bacterium | reverse complement strand
TCCGTATTCAGCTGGTATACTTTCGATTCGATCACATTGATATCCAACACCTGGTTGATCATCTTATTCATACGCTGCAGTGAATTCTGAATGATCTCAGCATACTCTCTGTGCTCTTCACAAACCTTTTCAGGGTCGTTCATCATCATATCAATCATGGTCAGACTGCTGGTCAGGGGGTTCTTAAGGCCGTGCACTACCACGCTGATCAGGTGGTTCTTCTCTTCATTCAGGTGAAGCAGTTCGAAGTTTTGTTCTTCCAGTTTTTCTTTGGCGCCCCTTATATTCTGGTTCTGTGCTTCGATGGCTTCCTTCTGCTTCTGAATCTTGATATAGCTCTTGGCCAATTTCTCTTCCAACTCATTCATGTTCCTCATCCTGCCGGTCATCACCCTCATGATTCCCTTGGCAAAACCGGGATCATCGCTCAGCATGCTCTCGAAATCATCCCGCCGCAAACGCAGGAAGTAACTCTCTTCTTCGGTGGTCACGGATGCCGACCTTGGTCCATCATCAATAAGGGAATACTCCCCGAACACATCATTTTTCGATAGCCGGGAAAGGACATGACTGCCGTCGTGAATCCTGACCGAGCCATTGGTGATAATATACATGGCATCGCCAGGCTCACCTTTTTTTACAATGCTTTGCTGGGCCTTCGCTTTCATACCCTGCAATACAGTAGCCAGGGAAAAGAGGAATTCATCACCGGTTTCAGTGAAAATATTTACATGCTTCAAAAAAGCAACTTTCTCATCAAGGCTAATTTCACCATAATTGGTCATAGCTATAATCGATTAGTTGTTAATCAGGTTCAGGGATCAAGGTGCGGGGTGTAGTGTCGTTACCCTTAATCCCTATCCATTAGACGCCATAGTCTGTATATTGTTACAACAAAAATCATGCTAAAAACGGTCTAAATCCTGATCAAGTAATTTATATCTCATATAACGCTCAAATATGTCATTTCATGCACCCGGCACCCTTTACCCGGAAAATACTTTGATTCCATCTAAATATTTACTATATTTGGAGTAATAGGAACCAAAAAATGGCATTATGAAAAAGCTTTTACTGTTTACGTGCTGCCTGCTCGTTTCGGCAGTCATGCTGGCCCAGCCAACCCTGGATTACCCACAAAATGCGCCTCAGATAGGTTAAGTATCGCATATTCAATTTGTGACTCCAGGTGATATTACTTTTACTACTTCCGGTCCGGATGTGACCTGGGATTATTCTGAACTCACACCAATTTACGGTGGAGAGATCACTGCCATCGATCCTTCACAGGCACCTGCCGGAGCCCAGTTCCCGGCATCAAATGTTGCCATTAGCATGGGGGATACAATTTTCACTTTCACCCTTGCCAATGCTGATGGGTATCATTACCTTGGATCTCAGTCTACAACAGGATCCTATCCATCCGTCCTGGTATACAGCGACAGCAGGACTTTTCTTAAGTTTCCTTTTACCTATGAAGACACATACTTCGATGCGTATAAAGGTGTCGTCACTACTGCAGCGGCAACGGTTCATGTGACTGCTTTCAGCGAATTGTATGCTGATGCATACGGTACCCTGATTCTCCCTAGCGGGACTTATACAAATGTTTTGCGCACGGTAACCGTGGACGCGGAGCTCGACTCTGTATTTGTCGGTGGAAGTTTTATGAAGAGTTTTGATATTTTACGGACGCAATTCTCCTGGTTTGAAGAGGATGGTCCCGGACCCTTGATGAGCATTGAAATCATGAGCAATGAAGGGCTGGGTAGCCTGGATACTATGGCTTACTATATAACCAGCGGTTCAGGGATAGGTGATGATCAGCAAAGCCAGATCTCGCAACTGAGAGTCTACCCCAACCCGGCCGATCAACATGTCACGATCGCTTTTAAAACATCCCCGAATACCGGAGCAACCATCTCAATCGTGAACCAGGTTGGCCAGGTGGTCATAAGCAGAACGGTGAATGCTAAATCAATGGGATCGGTAAATGAAAATATCGATATCAGCACACTGCCACCAGGCATCTACTTTGCAAATATCAACTGTGACTGCAGCAAGCAACTTACAGAGAAATTTGTGATCAGATAATCCGTATTAAAATTCTTGATTATAGTGTCTCCCTGAAGGATGAAGCATGGGAGATCATGTCTGGAAAGAATTCCTGAAAATCTTTCTCAAAGGCTTTATAGTCATTTTTAAGGCTTTCCACAGCACCTTCCATCCCTGAGTTATATTTGCTGCTTCGGCGCGACATGCCATTGAACACCCATTGAAGATCTTTGAAGCGGGAATAGCCAACCAGCCAGTTGTGGATAAGCATGTATGGAAGAATGCGTTTCGATCGCGGAGGCAGAACATTATAATTCTCCAGCATCAGGCGGTACACGTAAAGGGCAAACTCTGACAGGTCCTTTTCAGAATAGGCACTCCATCCTGCGGCCAGGAAATGGTCATAATAAATATCGATGATCACACCTGAAAATTTGCCGTACTCTTTCTGCAGGCGATGCTTACTCCGGAGAAAAACCGGGTGATGGTCGGTATAGTCATCTATCTCCCTGTGAAGTTTAATACCCTTGAGTATCCCTTCACGAAAACGATCAACCTTATTACCCTTCACGGCATCAGCAATGAAGTTTCCGATGAGAATATCCTCATCGCTTCCAGACAGATAAGCGTGGGCCAGGAAATTCATAGATTTGAGTTGATCCAAAATTACTTATAATAAGTATAAATTAAATGGTCAAGTTATTAACACAATGTTAATACAGCAGAATTCCATAAATTTGTAGTTCTCGATTCAGTTTATTAAACCTAGAATATTTCCTTTATGAATAAGTTACCATTACTTGGAGATGAGGCCATTGCGCAGGGCGCGATTGATGCAGGAATAACAGGTATTTATGCATATCCGGGCACACCATCAACAGAGATAACCGAATATATACTCAAATCAAAAGAAGCCAAAGAGGGTAAAGTCGTAGCCAGTTGGACTTCCAATGAGAAAACAGCCATGGAAGCTACCATGGGCGTTTCATATATTGGAAAGCGCGGGATGACATGCATGAAACATGTTGGCCTGAATGTGGCTGCCGATGCTTTCATCAACTCCGCCATTACAGGTGCAAATGGCGGCCTTATGGTAGTTGCTGCCGATGACCCTTCCATGCACTCCTCACAGAACGAGCAGGACTCCAGGTTTTTTGGAAATTTCGCCATGATACCCATCCTTGAACCTTCCAACCAGCAGGAAGCCTACGATATGGTTCACTACGGATATGATCTGTCGGAAAAGTTCGAGATCCCCGTTATGATGCGCATCACCACCAGGCTGGCACATTCCCGTGCCGGTGTGATCAGAAAAGAAGGCCGCAAACAGAATGAGCTTAGCCTGCCAAAAACAGCCAGCCAGTTTATCCTGCTGCCCGCCAACGCAAGACGACGCTATAAAGCATTGCTGGGCAGCCAGGATGCCTATGTAGAAGCGTCAGAAAAATCAAGTTTCAACGAGTATTTCGATACTGAAGACAAAAGCCTGGGAATTATCGCATGCGGCATTGCCCATAATTACCTGATAGAAAATTATCCCGATCACAAAGTACCTTTCCCGGTATTGAAGATCGGACAATACCCACTTCCTCGCAAGCTAATGGAGAAGATGTACAGTGAATGCAATGAGATACTGGTACTTGAAGAAGGCTATCCGCTCGTAGAGGAATCACTCCGCGGTTATATGAACAATGGAAAACCCATCCACGGCAGGCTCGACGGTGCCCTTCCCAGAGATGGTGAGCTGAACCCCACCCTGGTTGGCAAAGCCCTGGGATTATCCTTCTACGAAGGGCGCGAGCCATCATCCAATGTTGTTGGCAGGCCGCCATCACTCTGTAAAGGATGTCCGCACATATATTCATACAATGCCCTCAATGAAGCACTTGAAAAATATGCCAAAGGCAGGGTATTCTCTGATATTGGCTGCTACACCCTTGGTGCACTGGAGCCATTCGATGCCATCAACACCTGCGTCGATATGGGTGCATCCATTACTATGGCCAAAGGAGCTGCCGATACAGGGTTGGTGCCCGCAGTAGCCGTGATTGGCGACTCAACCTTTACACATTCCGGCATGACAGGCTTGCTGGATGCCGTGATCAGCAAAAGCCCCATTACCGTGATGATCCTCGACAATGAGACTACAGCCATGACAGGCGGACAGGCATCAAATGCCTGGGGAAAGATAGAAGATATTTGTGAGGGACTGGGAGTAGAGAAAGAACACATACATGTGATGAACCCTATCCAGAAATATCACGATGATAATATGGGGATCATCCAAGACGAACTTACATACATGGGTGTATCGGTGATCATCCCAAGACGGGAATGCCTGCAAACCATTGCATCAAGGATACGTTCGGAGAAATATATTGTAAAAACCGCAACAGAATAGAGAACATGAAAAAGGACATCATCTTAGCAGGAGTCGGCGGACAGGGAATATTGTCGATAGCAGCCATCATCGGAACCGCCGCCATGGGTGCCGGCCTATACCTGAAGCAGGCAGAAGTGCATGGTATGAGCCAGCGTGGCGGCGAAGTACATTCCAATCTTCGGCTTTCCGACAAGCCGGTAGCTTCGGATCTGATCCCAAAGGGCTATGCCGATATGATCATCGCAGTGGAACCGATGGAAGCCCTGCGTTATGTATCTATGCTGGGTGAAGAGGGATGGCTGATCACAAACAGCACCCCATATGTAAATATTCCCAATTACCCCGAACACGACGACATCCTGAAAGATATTAAATTGCTTCCTCAGCATGTTATCATCGATGCTGATAATATGGCGAAAGACCTTGGAAACAAGAGGGCTGCCAATATGGTGATCCTGGGAGCTGCCCTTCCATTTCTCGGTATGGATGTACAGCTATTCCATGATGCAATAAGCAGCATCTTCGGCAGAAAAGGGGAAGATATCGTAAAGCTCAACACTGACGCACTCAGGGCCGGGTATGAGTTTGCCGTAAATGCAAACAAATAAATTCCTTGAGTAACATTAACGAAAAAAGGCTTGCCGATGGCAAGCCTTTTTTTTGTCTTAGAAGTTTAAGGTTTAGATAAGAGGGTATTTCTTAAATATTTCCTCTGACTTCATCAGAATATCAACATACTGTGCACGTTTGTATGTGAACGGATCCTGCAAGGTTTTGCGGGAAAGTTTGCCCTGGAACTCATCCAATGACTTATAATTCTTTTTCTTCATCCAGCTTTCTACTTCCTTCAGTATAGTGCTGATCTGCCCAATGCCATTTTTGTAGATCGTACTTACAATCTGTACGGTATCTGCACCGGCCAGGATCATGGAGATCACATCTTCTCCGGTAAATATACCGGTGTTGGCGCACACTTTAGCATTGATCTCGCCATAAAGCAGACCTGCAAAGCGGAGGGCTATCCTGTTATCATTCTGGGTAGAAAGATTGTATGGGAAGTAATGTTCTTCCATGTCGATATCGATCTCCGGCTGGAAGAGACGGTTAAAAAGCACCAGGGCATCAACGCCCTTCTTGTCCATCTCGGCGATTACATGCAGAGGATTGGTGTAATAAGGGCTGAGCTTTGCAGCAACCGGTATCTTAATGGCTTTCTTTACTTTCTCAAGCAGGTCAATTTGTTCAGTGATGATAGAACGCCCATCAAGTTCAAACTGGCGTGGAATAGCGTAGAAGTTCAACTCGAGTCCTACCACACCGGTATCTTCAATCTTTTGGGCATATTCTTCCCATGTTTCGTCATAAACACAGTTCAGGCTTCCAAAAACAGGTATGTTCAGGGTTTCCACTGCTTCTTTCAAACGGGTAAGATATACTTCCGGCCCTGCCTCATCAGAGCTAGGGTATGGTGATCCGGCCATCTCAGCATGCCTGTCGGCATAATCCTCCTCAGCATGAAAATTCTGAAGATTCTCAAGGTGGATCTGTTCTTCGAACAAGGTTTTATAAACAATAGCAGAGGCACCTTCCTCTTCTATCTTTTTCAGGGCACCCAGATTGGTAACCAGGTTACTGGCTCCTACGATGACAGGGTTCTTTAAATCAACCCCCATATAGTTTGTTTTCAGGTCCATATTGATCTATGTTTATATTTTTATAATCGAAATTATGTCAAGCGACTTTTTAGCTGCATAAAAGTATGTAAAAATATTTAATCCGCTATATGTATACCAATCTAAAATCAATATAAATAATGTATGGCAAGCCTAAAATTAGCTGAATTTAAAAAGCATATACATATTATTTATTAATTTCGTGCTGCCTTTTTGAGGCATTGGTTTTGAACTTGTAAAGACTTAAAAATAAACATATTATGGCTAGAGAGAAAAAATTCATCACATGTGATGGAAACTATGCTGCAGCTCATGTGGCATATATGTTCAGTGAAGTGGCATGCATCTACCCTATCACTCCATCATCAACCATGGCAGAGTACATCGATGAGTGGGCTGCTTATGGAAGAAAGAACATTTTTGGTGAGACTGTTAAGGTGGAAGAAATGCAATCGGAAGCCGGTGCTGCAGGAGCTCTTCATGGTGCCCTTCAGGCAGGGGCCCTGTCCTCTACTTTCACCGCGTCACAGGGTCTTCTTTTGATGATCCCGAATATGTACAAGATCTCTGGTGAATTCCTGCCTGCGGTTTTTCATGTCAGTGCCAGAAGCATTGCTGCACATGCCCTTTCTATCTTTGGTGACCACAGTGATGTGATGGCTGTCAGGCAGACAGGCTTTGCCATGCTGGCCTCAGGGAGCATACAGGAAATTATGGATATCGGGGGCATCGCCCACCTTGCATCCATCAAATCGAGGATTCCCTTCCTTCACTTCTTCGATGGTTTCAGAAGCTCTCACGAGATCCAGAAAGTGGAATATTTCGACAACGAGGATGTGGAGAAACTTGTAGACTACGAGACATTACAGAAGTTCAGGGATAACGCACTCAACCCCGAACATCCTGTTACCAGGGGAACCGCTCAGAACCCCGACATCTTCTTCCAGGCCAAAGAAGCCGGAGCACGCTTTTATGATCCTGTCCCCGATATCGTGGAGGATTACATGAAAGAGATCAGCATAATGACAGGCAGGGAGTACCATCCCTTCACCTTTTATGGTGCCCAGGATGCAGAGAATATTATCATAGCCATGGGCTCCGTTACTTCCACCATTAAGGAGGTGATTGATTATAAGCTTGCAAATGGCGAAAAAGTCGGCCTCATCTCAGTACACCTGTACAGGCCATTCTCAGAAAAATATTTCATGCAGGTTTTTCCGAAGAGTGTAAAACGTATTACAGTGCTGGACCGCACCAAGGAACTTGGCGCCAACGGCGATCCGCTGTATCTCGACATCAGGGATCTATTCTACGGAAAAGAAAATGCCCCGACAATTGTGGGTGGCCGCTACGGACTCAGCTCCAAAGATACGACTCCGGCAATGATCATTTCCGTTTACGACAACATGGAACAGGTGGTACCGATGAACCAGTTTACCGTAGGTATCATCGATGATGTAAAATACACTTCTCTGCCATTGCTTCCGAATGTTTTGACAGCGCCAAAGGGAACCTATGAAGCGAAATTTTATGGCCTGGGATCTGATGGTACCGTAGGTGCCAATAAAAACTCCATCAAGATCATAGGAGAAACCACAGACAAGTTTGTCCAGGCTTATTTTGATTATGACTCCAAAAAATCAGGAGGGATCACCACCTCGCATCTGCGTTTTGGTGATTCTCCCATACAATCAGTATACCTGGTCAACACTCCGGACTTCGTAGCCTGCCATGTCCCTTCTTACCTGAATAAGTACGACATGCTGAAAGGCCTCAAGAAAGGTGGCACATTCCTGCTCAATAGCATATGGAATGAAAAAGAAACCAGGGAGCACCTGACAGATGCCATGAAGAAATATATGGCTGAGAATGATATCCGCTTCTATATTATCAATGCCACAAAGATCGCTGAAGATCTCGGGCTTGGTTCCAGGACCAACACCATCATGCAATCGGCATTCTTCAAGATCGCTGATGTGATCCCTTATGAACTGGCTGTTGAGCAAATGAAAAAAGCCATTCTGAAATCATTCGGAAAGAAAGGTGAAGAGATCGTTAACATGAACAATGCTGCTGTTGATCAGGGTGGCGAGGTTACGGAGGTAAAAATACCTTCCGAATGGAAAAATATTGAGCCAAACGATAAGAAAATAAAAACAGAAGTGCCTGATTTTGTGGCCAATGTTTGTGACCCGATCAACCAACTCAAGGGCAATGACCTTCCAGTAAGTGCATTTCTTGGCCGTGAGGACGGGACCTTCCCTTCCGGTACCACCGCCTTCGAAAAACGTGGTATTGCAGTAAATGTCCCTGAATGGATCCCGGAAAACTGTATACAGTGCAACCAG
>QMPN01000127.1 GCA_003648575.1 Bacteroidota bacterium | reverse complement strand
TCAATCCTTATCCGCACCGAATCTATAGCACATGCACGAACGATTTCCGGGGCAAGGTAATAGTCTTCAAACACAGCATTTTTGGTTCCCGGGCTTCCGCCTTTGTTATTCATAGAAGCCGTCCAGTTGTTATGCCCCAGACAGGGATTGTAAGGATTGATCTGTTCCAATGACCACCCTCCGTCTGCCTTCTCATCATCATCATACCATTCATCTCGGTAATATATACCGGAGATCATTTCCCCTTTGTGATCGATCAGCAGTATCTCCTGTCCTGCGTTGGTAAGGGAGAAGCTTTCGAGGCCGTAAAAAGAGCCATAGGCTGTAAACTCAGCCGCGTGATCATCCTTTCCAAGGATTAAATAGCCCTCAGGGTCGATTTTTGCCCCTGTAAGCAACTTTTCACTGCCCCCGATCATCAACACCCATTGATCAAGGTTGAGGTTCACAGTTGTGGTATTATACAGTTCCAGGTACTCATGTTCGGGCAATTGCTGCGGAGGTGAGGGATCAGCCATAATCTCATTGATCACGACATCATACCGCTTCACTTCAGGCTGTATAGTATCATACAGCTCCGGTCCGGCATAGAAATCATCAAAATAAAATTTTTTGCTGTTGCTGGAGGTATATTTACAGAATACACCCAAGTACCTGGTATCGGGTTCCTGATACCAGGTACAGCTTCCCTCCGGCTGGAAGTCGAAACCTCCGGTGTAATCAACAAAAAGATGGCAACTGTCGTTTTTTAGTAGCACCTTCACCCTGCATTTGAATGATGATGCGATGGCTGCTGCTGTTCCCCTGATCAGAGTGGAGGTGTCGCCGGCATCCTGTATCATCAGTCGAATGGCATCATCGGAACCGGCCTCACCCAATTGTATAAAGAGTCCATCGGGCATATCGGTGGTATCATCTGGCAGGGCGGAGAGGTAAAATCTGGCATGGTTATTCCCTGAAGGACTAAAAGCCAGACGTATCCAGACACGCCATTCCATTTCATCAAGAAGCGGCAAGTCTGTAAACATGGAAGCTTCCCCGGACTCATCATCATTCAGCTGAAGCTGAAAGTAATTGTTCACCATAAAGTGATGGGTATCGCCCGTCCAGACAGGACTATGAGTGAAGTTCCCATCTGAAAAATCATCAGCCACCTGGGCAGCACACAGGGAGGGAATTAAAACAATCAAATAAATGCAGCGTTTTATAAAGGTGTACTTATTCATCGAATTCGTATTTTTGTCTTGTTTCTATTGATTAATACCAATTTTGGTAAAATGTCCGCCCCGGCGGGGAATTGTTTTTAAATGAAAATTGCAATTATTGGTGCAACAGGCCTGGTTGGCAAGGTTATGATCAGGGTGTTTGAAGAAAGCACCTACTTCAATAATATTGACCTGATCCCGACTGCCTCGAAACGATCTGTTGGTAAAAAAGTGCTGTTTCACGGGAATGAAATTACGGTGTGCAGCCTGGAAGATGCTGTAATTGAAAACCCTCATATTGCCATTTTTTCTGCGGGAACAGAAGTTTCCATTGAGTGGGCGCCACGCTTTGCTGAAAGGCAAACTTTTGTGATCGATAACTCTTCGGCATGGAGGATGAATGAAGGTATCCCTCTGGTGGTACCCGAGATCAATGCAGGGAGCATAAATAACAATACCAGGATCATTGCTAATCCCAACTGCTCAACTATACAAATGGTGTTGGCGCTCATGCCCCTGCATCGTAATTATGGCATCAGGAGGGTGGTGGTTTCCACCTATCAGTCTGTGACTGGATCCGGAGTTCCCGCAGCCCGCCAGCTTGATGATGAAAGAAAAGGCATCGATGGTAAAAAGGCTTATCCGCACAGGATCGACCTGAACCTTTTTCCGCATGGAGGAAAGTTCCTTAATAACGGTTATACCACAGAGGAGCAGAAGTTGGTGGATGAAACCCGGAAAATCCTTGATGACAACGGTATTATGCTAACCGCCACAGTGGTCCGGGTCCCGGTATATGGAGGGCACTCTGAAGCCATTAATGTTGAACTGAAAAACGCCTATGATCTGAATGAGGTCAGAGAGCTTTTATCGGATACGCCAGGCATCACCATACAGGATAATGTTGAAGCGAATGAATACCCCATGCCGCTCTATGCAGAGGGCAAGGACGATGTTTTTGTTGGAAGGATTCGCCGGGATGAGAGCATTCCCAACGGACTGAATCTCTGGGTTGTATCAGACAACCTGCGCAAAGGTGCTGCAACTAATGCCGTACAAATTGCCGAATATCTCGTTACAAACAAATTTGTATAGGACGTGAAGATCTACCATGGTTTGGATAGCTTTGAAAGGATAAAGAACCCGGTGGCGACAGTGGGGACTTTCGATGGGGTACATGTAGGCCACAGCAAGATATTTTCGACCATGAAAACCATGGCGGAAGCCTGTGACGGGGAGACCCTTGTTATCACTTTCCATCCGCATCCGCGTCTGGTGGTTCACCCCGACAGCAAAAACCTGAAGTTTATCAATACACTGGAGCGGAAATACGAGCTCATAGAAAACAACGGCATTGACCACTTGTTAATCATACCCTTTACAAAAGAATTTGCTTCCACAGATGCATCTGTATTTGTAAAAAATGTCCTGGTTGAAAAGATCGGCGTATGTGAGCTGGTGGTTGGTTACGATCATCATTTTGGCAGGAACAGGGAGGGTTCTTTCGAAGAATTGCTAGGTCTGGCCAATGAGTTTGGATTCAAAGTAGAACAGATACCAGCACAGGATATCGATAGTATTGCCGTTAGCTCAACCAAGATCAGGAATGCCCTGCATCAGGGTGACATCAAAACTGCAAACAATCTCCTGGGGTATGAGTATTCGATCACCGGTATTGTTGTGAGCGGGAATAAGATTGGCCGGAAGATCGGTTTTCCTACGGCCAATATCAACCTGCAGGATGAATACAAGCTGATCACAGCGATAGGCGTGTATGCTTGCCGCATCCTCCGGGATGGAAAAATGTACCTGGGCATGGGAAATATTGGATACAGGCCTACCATCAACAACAGCGACCTGACCATTGAAGTACATATCTTCGATTTCGATGTTGAGATCTATGATGAGACCATTACTATTTTCTTCGTCGACAGGATCCGTAACGAGGTAAAATTCAAGGATCTGGATGCACTGAAAGCCCAGTTAACTCTGGATAGGGAAACGGTTCAGGGGATATTGTAGAATTCTATTGTTTCACTGTTTCACTGTTCTACTGTTTCATTGTTCCACTGTTTCATTGTTATTGTTAATTATTGGGGACATTTTTCAATAAATAGTATTAATAGGTATGAAGGAACGATACTTATCTGTTGAGGGGCTGGATGCCTACGCACTTTCATTTGAATTATCAAACTACGTTTGGAAAATAATAATTCATTGGAGTTATTTTGAAAAAGATACTGTTGGAAAACAATTTGTCAGGGCAATTGATTCCATTTCAGCAAATATTGCAGAGGGCTTTGGTAGATTTTCAAAAAAAGATAAAATAAGATTTTACTACTACAGCCTGGGTTCTGTTTTAGAATGTAAGGATTGGAATAATAAATGTCATAATAGGTCAATCATTAAAACAGAAGAATTCATATACATTAAAAGTAAGCTTGATCGTTTACCCAAAGAAATATATCAGCTTATACAGTTCACAAATACTAAGTTAAAATACTAAGAATGAGTGTTTAATATATTCGAAAATCGGTGGAACAATGAAACAGTGGAACAATGAAGCAATGAAGCAGTGAAACAGTGATACGTCAGGTTTTATTTTGACTTTTCCAATACAATCCCAATCCTCTTCAAACCCTTCGTTTCAATATTTTGAGAGCGGTTTTCAATCTCGAAGGTGCAGGGTCCTTTTTCAGAGAAAGCAAAGTCTTTACGTAGGATTATACGGATTTTTCCGTCACCGGTAGCCATGTCGAGGGTAAGATTCCTGCTTCTGATCTCGCCGGAGGGCGTTGACATGATTACGGTGATCAGAAATTCATCAAGTGTTTTGGAAACATCATAATCCAACTCGATCCACATATCATAAAAGATCCCGGGTTTGTTGATATCAATTTCAATAATGGGATTATCGAAGCGTTTCCAGTTTTGTTCCGGAAACGAATAGTACGAGTGAATGATATTATCGCTATTACATCCCATCAAAAGGACAATTATCAGGATGGTTCTCAGAAACAGGTTTTTCATGTTTGGTGGCTTTGCTTCAGCAAAGATAAGATATGCTGTGCTTCTTTTGTTAACTTTGTATATAGGATGGCGAAGCAAAAATATTATGTGGTATGGGTTGGAAAAGAACCCGGGGTGTATGAGAACTGGAAAGAGTGTGAGCGCCAGATCAGGGACTTTGATGGGGCCAAATACAAATCATTTGTCGACAAGGAGCTGGCTCATAAAGCCCTTGATGATGATCCAAAAAACTATATTGGAAAAGATTTTGGCAAGCTCACGGAAGCTGAAAAGATCCCATATGGAAAACCAATAGGCGACACTATCAGCGTGGATGCTGCCTGCAGCGGTAATCCCGGCATCATGGAATACAGGGGTGTGGATACCCTTTCTGGTGCGCAGCTTTTCCGGCAGGGCCCATTCCCGAATGCCACCGTGAACATAGGTGAGTTCCTGGCCATCGTACATGGGCTTGCATATATGGCTGAGCGCAACCAGGTTTTCCCAATCTATACTGATTCAAGGACTGCCATGAAATGGGTGCGCGACAAACGTATCAGGACCAAGCTGGAAAAGAAGCCCAATAACGAAAAGGTTTTTGAACTTGTTGAACGGGCCATAACATGGCTGGAGTCAAATAATTATCCGAATAAGATCATCAAGTGGGAAACAGCAGCATGGGGTGAGATCCCGGCTGACTTTGGCCGGAAATAAGATGAAAAAGCTTTATACATCTATAAAGGATTTTATCAGGAAGCACCAGCTGGATGCACTGAAAGAGGTGGCCTTGTTCATTATCATCACCCTGGCTATACATATTACCTGGAGGATCTGGCAAACACAGTTTAACTATGCACCCATCAGGGAGCAAATGTATGGACTGATGACCATGATGGCAAAAGAGGTCTATCGTGAATCAGTCTGGATCATCTCGGGGATGATCGATATTGTGAGGGTGGATGAGACCATGTACATGTATTTCCCGAACAAGGCTATTATGTATGTGAACAACAGCTGTTCGGGCCTCAAACAGTTGATACAGTTCACCCTTCTGATGCTTATTTTTCCGGGACCCTGGAAGAAGAAACTCTGGTTTATTCCACTGGGAATACTGGTCATGCATTTCACTAACATATTCCGCATGGTGGGATTGGGTGTGGTTATGAACAACTGGCCCTATCAGTGGGACTTCTTCCATGATAATATCTTTCGCTTTATTTTTTATGTTGTGATTTTTGCCCTGTGGGTGTGGTGGGTTGAAAGGATTCGTCGCAATGCTTCCTAAATGAATAAACCCACTATTACCCTGTTTCATTGCTCCATTGTTGTTTACCATTTAAACATTAGCAATATAACAGTGAAACAATGGAACAGTGAAACAATGGAACAGTGAAGCAATGAAACAATGAGACAATGGAACAATTTCCTGTATCTTTGTTAAAAATTTATAATAATTAGCGCAGAAACGCGTAATAACAGATAATTATAGCTCTTCCGGGCGTTAATAATACAGAACAAACCCATAAATACCCTGAGTCATGAACGAGCAAACCCCTCAAGTAGACAGTGGCAGAAAGAAATCCGGAAAAGGGATGATCGTCATACTGGTGATCCTGGTCCTGGCCATTGCAGGATTGTTGATCTGGAATTTTTCCATTAAAAAAGATATGAATACGCTTCTGGAAGAGAAGGAAGTACAGCGTGTTGAACTTCAGGCAGAGCTGGATTCGCTTATGTATGAGCATGATATGATCAAGGAAGATTATGGCACGCTCTCGGATTCCCTTTTTGTGAAAGACAGCATTATCCAGGCTAATGCGCAGGAGATCCGAAAACTGCTCGACACCCAGTGGGAATATTATAAAGTAAAGAGAAAACTGGAGTTGCTTCAAAAGGTAAGCCAGGGTTATATCAGGCAGATGGATTCATTGTATACCGTGAACAAGGTCCTGACAGAAGAAAATATTGTGATCAGGCAGGATCTGCAGGAGGCGCGGGAAGAAAATGAGATGATCGCCCAGGACAATGAACAACTAAACGAAAAAGTTGGACAAGCATCGGTTCTTCAGGTCTATAATATGATCGCCATGGGTGTTCGTGACCGCGGAAGCAGCAAAGAGAAGGATACAGACAAAGCCAGCAGGGTGGATAAGATCAAAGTTTGCTTCACCATCGGTGAAAACAAGATCGTTGAAGCAGGAACCAAAGACATTTTTGTCAGGATCGCCCGTCCCGATAAGCTCATCCTGACCAAGGACCGCTCCGACACCTACACTTTCGAGTATCAGGGTGAAAAAATCCAGTATTCTATCAAGAAGCTCATCGATTACCAGAACCTGAGCATGAACATGTGCTTATACTGGGAAAAGAGCTATAAAGAGAAAGAGATTATGAAAGGCACCTATCATGTAGAAGTCTTTTATGGCGACGAAGTGATCGGCCATACGCAGTTTATACTGAAATAGGGTGCCGGGTACCAGATACCAGGAGGGGGACAGTGGAATATACTTTCATTGTCCCTTTTTTATTGCCCCATTGCTCCACTGTTTCATTGTTTCACTGTTTCATTGTTGCACTGTTTCACTGTTTCATTGCTGATATGGAATCTATGGCGCGTGCAAATTGTTTTCCAACAGTGTCTTTTTCAAAATACCCCCAACGGATAATTATTTTCCAGACGTAGTTTGATAGTTCAAATGAACCCTTGTATGCATCCAGATCTTCAACTGATAAGTATCGCTCCCTCATACTTATTAATACGAATTATTACAAAATGTCACAATAATAACAATGAAACAGTGAAGCAGTGGAACAGTACTATTATAATAATTTATTATTTATATAACCTTTTTCGTGCCTTTTCGTAAAAACGAGTACTTTTATTGCTCAATCTTTATAAAAGTGCCCCAAAACTGAGGCAATTCAATGGGACTCAGGAGGCGAAGCCGTGCATCGCTGACGCGATGATTTACAAATTACACTTTACAATATACAATCTCCCTGCACCCGGTACCTTGCACCTTTCAATAATGCTAGATACTCTCATAACCAGCAAAACCCGTATTAAGCTGTTGCTTAAGTTCTTTTTGAACAGCAATGCCTGTTCATATCTCAGGAATCTGGAGGGGGAGTTTCAGGAAAGCACCAATGGTATCCGTCTTGAGCTGAACAAGTTTGAGAAGGCCGGGTTGCTGCAATCGCATATGTCGGGCAACAAGAAGCTCTACCAGGCCAATACCGGCCATCCCCTTTTCAGGGACATCCACAATATTCTGCTGAAATACATCGGCTTCGACCAGATCATAGATAATGTGATCTCGAAACTGGGGAATGTGCAAAAAGTTTACCTGGTAGGCAGCTTTGCAAGGGGTGTCGACAGCGAGGTAATCGACCTTTTGCTTGTTGGTAACGACATCAATCGGGAATACCTTGCCAGGTTGACCGATAGGGGAAAAAAGCTGATTAAGAGGAAAATTCGCTACTTAATTTACAATACTGGTGAATTTAAGTCGATCATTGACGGATATGCAAAAGACGAGATCTTATTACTCTGGACGGAAAATGGAGAAAATATATAATGGTCCTGGATACCAGGCACAAGATACCAGGAAAATCAAGATACCGATATCCGGTATCGGGGCCCCTGTACCTTAAAAACACTACTTTTGTGGACCCATAATAGCAGCAAGCTGATAGAATAGGGAACGGGAGAATAGAGAATAGCGAACAAGGAACAAGAAATAAGAATTAGAAGGAAGAATGAAAATGAAGAATGAGAATATTAAAATTGGGGTAATTGGCCTTGGATACGTGGGTCTGCCGTTGGCTGTTGAATTTGGTAAGAAGATCGATACCATAGGCTTTGATATTAATGAAGTAAGGATCAAAGAGCTGGAGGCCGGCTATGACCGTACACTGGAAGTTGAGGATGAAGACATGAAGGGGGCTATTAAGCTTAGCTATACTTCAAAGTTAAATGATCTGAAAGCCTGTAACTACTACATTGTTACAGTGCCTACACCCATTGATAAGAACAAGCGCCCCGACCTTACCCCCCTGATTAAGGCATCAGAATCTGTAGGCAAGGTGCTGTCGAAAGGCGATATCGTGATCTATGAATCTACTGTTTATCCGGGAGCGACAGAGGAAGAATGTGTTCCAATACTGGAAAAGCATAGTGGACTGAAGTTCAATAAAGATTTCTATTGCGGGTATTCACCGGAGCGTATCAATCCCGGTGACAAAGTACACAC
>QMPN01000126.1 GCA_003648575.1 Bacteroidota bacterium | reverse complement strand
TGGGAAGAGTTTACCGACCTCATTGAAAACAAGGGAGGCTTTGTATATGCCCATTGGGATGGTACCGCTGAAACTGAAAATAAGATCAAGGATAAAACAAAGGCAAGCATCAGGCTGATACCTATCGAAGATGATATGGAAGAAGGGATTTGCATACTGACCGGAAAACCTTCAAAACGTAGGGTGGTGTTTGCGAAAGCGTATTAAGAGTGATGAGTGCCGAGTGCCGAGTTATTGTTTATAAAGTTTGCCTGTCCCGGTTCCTTCCAAATTAACGCCTGGCGGGTTCCCGGAATAATAAACGTCCCCCACATTATTGATCTTTACATCCAGTTGCAGGCTTGCCCTTACATAGCAATTGTTGGTGCTGTTGCTGGTCATAAAGGTGAAGACAGTTGTCAGCCCGCTCATGTCGGCGGGGCCATAGCCTCCGGAGTAAAGGTAACTGATATGGGAATTGCCTCTCACCGTCAGATCCACCGTGCCATAATGAAGGTTATACGTTGATCGTACCATGTTTACCCACAAATTGATACTGCCCGCACCTTCAAGTACATCCAGCATAATAGAATCGGCAACGAACTGGTTGGTGGATATAAGGTTCCCTGAGGCCTGGTATATTATGCTGTCCAGCCTGGGTGTGCTGATATGTACCTCGATAGGCTTTTCATAGCTTCTTACCCAGTTGCACGTATTTTCATTTGATATGGTAAGGGTTTTTCCGGCGACAGAAGTTTTAATGCCCGGAATAACATTTTTCCCTGCCCTGACGGTAACAGAATACTCAGGGGCGTATGTCAGGTAAACATCCACATTATTATTCATATGCAGGTAAACAAATGAAGATACCTCCCTGGTTTCTTCAGACACAGGGCCTGAATTTTTAAAGCAATCACCGGGATTGACCTTCTGGCATGCCGCCATAAGCAAGATCAATACAATATAGATGGTCTTTTTCATCAATCCGGATTAATAATATTTTATGTTCAGGTTATACCCAAGCCCGAAGGTGATGTAATCAGCCCTGGCATAATGTGCCTTCAGGGTTATAGAAGTATAAATACTTTGATTAAAATAATACCGTATGGCAAATTTCTCATAAATGCCGCCTTCGGTTTTATATTGACCACTGAAGTAACCGCCAATATTCAATACAAATGATACACGAGAGATCATAAGTTCCCAGGCCAGGTTTCCCCCCGTTTTTACAATAGGAATGAAGCTGTCCAGTTTCTCCCCGCTTGATGTTTCCAAGATCATCCTGTCGGTGCCATCGTAACTAACATCCAGGCCAAAACCCAGGCGGCTTTTAAATGAAACCTGCTTTAAAATGTTTGCATACATGGCGTATACCATATAGCTGCCACCGGCCTCTGCATCGGTGTTTTTATATCCCAGGCCTGCACCAAATTGTACCTGAAACCACTTCTTTCCGTCAAATTCATAGGGGTACAATTCCGGAAGTAACTTGCTTCTTGTATAAGCATTTTCTTTGCTGAGTTTGTATGCTACACCGGCATATATTGAAGGGATATTGATTCCATAGTTTGGTGTTTTCATCGATCCATTGGAAAAATGTGTCAGAGCAATGCTCCCCGTAAAATATAGCCTGTTAACGATCCTGGCGCGCAATTCCAGGGAGGCGCTCACTGCAGCATTCAAGTGTGAGCCTATGGCCGTATTCTTATAGTTATCGAGCCTGTCGAAGCGTTTGGTCAGATAACCCAGGCCAATGCCGGCCCTGAAATACAGGCGAACAGATTTTGGGGGTGTGATCGGGAAATTGATATACGGGTAGATGGCGTGGGCATCACCCAGGTAGGGCGAAGTGCCCAGGTTTGAGTACCAGTATGCCAGCCCGATAATAGGATAAGCATACATGTACTCCCAACGGCTACCACCAAAAGTTTGCTTTGAAATGCTGATCTCAAAAGAAGAAAAATGGGAATTGAATATTTCCATTTCCAGCCTGTGGGGGATGAGGAATCCATATCCGGCCTTAGCCTCCACCATTATATTAGAGCCGGTATTGACATGCCTCCGCCCGCTTTGTGATAAAGCATCAGATGGATGTAACAGGAGCAACATGCAGATCAAAAAAGCCATTTGCATGATGTTGCCGGCCATCCCTCTGTGAGTTTTATCGTTTTTTGTCAGGCTGTTCATTTAAAATTTATTCAGCAATCCAGGTGTCACTGAAAAAATGCTGAGCATGCAAAACTAATGAAAATATGTGCTTTGTCTTTTGTAAACAGCTATCCACTGCTCATTATTGTGGAATAATAATGTTTACCTTTGCTGGTATCCGAAACTTATGATTTTATGAAGAAGGAACTTTTTGAATTCAGCCGCTTGCTGGAGATCATGGATGAACTCAGGGGGAAGTGCCCCTGGGATAAGAAGCAAACGCTTGAAAGCCTTAGATACCTTACCATTGAAGAAACCTATGAATTGTCTGATGCCATCATTGAACAAGACCTTGATGCCGTCAAAAATGAACTGGGCGACCTGATGTTGCATATTGTTTTTTACTCAAAAATAGGGTCTGAAAAAAATGCTTTTGGCATCGGCGATGTGCTGGAAGCGATAAATGATAAACTGGTTGAAAGGCACCCCCACATCTACGGGGATGTAAAGGTTAACGACGCCAGGGATGTTCTCGATAACTGGGAAAAGATCAAAATAACGAAAGAGGGCAGGAAATCGGTCCTCGGTGGTGTGCCCAAATCTTTGCCTCCATTGGTAAAGGCTTTCAGGATGCAGGAAAAAGCCAGTGGTGTGGGCTTCGACTGGGAATCGGCAGGACAGGTCTGGGATAAGGTTATAGAGGAGTTGAATGAACTAAAGGATGAGGTTGACAAGGGCGAAGATGGCAGGCTGGAAGAAGAATTCGGAGACCTTCTGTTTGCATTGGTGAACTATTCCCGTTTCATCGACGTCAACCCGGAGGATGCATTGGAAAAAACCAATGTGAAGTTCAAACGCAGGTTTCAGTACCTTGAAGAACATGCCAGGGAGGATGGTAAGGCTTTATATGATATGAGCCTGGCAGAGATGGATGTATACTGGGAGCAGGCCAAACAATTGGAACACAAAGCCACCAAAACTTGATATTTTTAAGAAATATCCTCATCCTGGTTTTTGCCGGGATGTCGTTACTATCCGTTGCGCAGGAAAAAGATACCCTGACACAGCCTGAAGAGGTAAAATTAAATAAGGCTTACATCAAGTCGTACTTCACCGACTCATGGGAGATAACGAAATCACCCTTAAGGTGGAAGGGCAGGCAATGGTGCACCTTTGCTGCTGTTGGTGGTGTTACAATATTAGCCTATATCCATGATGATTTGATCCGGGATGCTTTTCAGCGCAATCGCACACACGGGCTCGACCAGGCAAGCAAATATTTCTTCGAACCGCTGGGCAGTGGTGTTATTATGATCCCATTAACAGCAGGGTTCTGGGCTTTTGGTGAGATAACCGATAACCAGCGTGCTGCGCGTGCAGGCCTCACCGGCATAAAGGCATTGGCCATCACGGCAGTGTTCACCTATGCCTTCAAGTATGCAACACAGCGACACAGGCCTTACGAAGATTATCCCCCCAACCCGCGCATTTGGGAAGGGCCTTTTGGAAGTTATACGAGTACTTCATTTCCCAGTGCACATTCGTCGGTGATCTTTGCTGTTGCTACAGTATTTGCTACTGAGTACAGGGACAAGATATGGGTTCCGATCCTGTCGTACTCCCTGGCTTCCCTGGCTTCTGTATCACGTGTATATGATGATAAGCACTGGGCTTCAGATGTGATCTTCGGCTCGGCACTGGGTTTCTTTATCGGTAAGTTTGTTTATAAAAGCACCATAATGAACCCCGATCTGCTAATCATACCTGGCGTATCTGCATCCGGCCACCCGGGATTTACAATGATTTATCAACTCCGTTAAGTGTTTTTATTGCTTATTTTTGCGCCTGTAAAACAAAGAAGATTTATAGCCGTTATCAGATATTATGAGGAACAGATCAAAAGGGAAGAACATCTGGATTGTCGAGTTGCTGGCACTTGTAAGCATTACAGTATTAGCTATTGGAACAGCTTTTCTGCTTATGCCTGCCAGCGATTATGATGAATTTGAGGATGTGGCCGAAGAGGAGATCGTGCACAGTTTTGAATATGGGATCATTGTCGATTCCCTTGAGGTGATCCGGGATAATGTAAAGCGCAATGAATTCCTGGCAGATATTCTGCTGAGGTATGATGTTGATTATAACCTTATCGATCAGATCGCCCGAAGCCCGCGCGATATATTTGATGCGAAGAAGATCAGGGCCGGGTATCCTTATTCGGTGATCAGGTCACTTGATTCCCTGCAAAGCACACATTATTTTATCTATGAGCAATCCCCAACAGAATATGTTGTCTTTGACCTCCGGGATACATTAATAATATATAAGGGTGAGAAAGAGCTTGAGCGCAGGCTGACTTTTTCTTCCGGCATCATTTCATCATCTTTATGGAATACACTGGTTGATAATGGTGCTGATCCTAACCTAGCTAATGAATTGTCGGAGATTTATGCCTGGACCATAGATTTCTTCGGAATACAGAAGGGTGATAACTTCAGGGTGATCTTTGAAGAACTGTATGTTGAGGATGAATATATCGGATTGGGGAAGGTGATTGCCGCAAATTTCAATCATATTGGGCACGACTATTACGCCTGCTTTTTTGAACAGGACAGCACCGGAGATTATTATGATGATGAGGGGGGGAGTATGCGCCGCACTTTTCTGAAAGCCCCGTTACGTTATCGCAGGATCAGCTCCAGGTTTTCATACAGCCGTATGCACCCTGTGTTAAAATACAGAAGGCCTCACCTTGGGGTTGATTATGCCGCTCCAACCGGCACGCCCGTGCTGGCTGTCGGGGATGGTGTTGTAACATTCGCAGCATATACAAAACAGGGTGGCCATACAGTTAAGATAAAGCATAACGGCACTTACTCAACTGCTTATTGTCATTTTTCCGGATATGGCAAGGGTATAAAGCAGGGTGTCCATGTGACGCAGGGGCAGGTTATCGGCTACGTTGGCAGTACAGGACTGACTACCGGGCCTCATCTGGATTTCCGTTTTTACAGGAATGGTAAGGCTCTTGATCCGCTTAAAGTGAAGTCACCACCTGCAAAACCTGTTGACTCAGCCTGTTTTGAGATTTATCACAGCTACTGCGACAGCCTGATCGCAGAATTAGACAGCATTCCTGTTCTTCCCCAAATTACTGATTGATCAGCTTTTTCTCAGTAAGCCTTGCTCTTCTTTTTTTGCCAAATGGAAATGCGATCAGAAACAGTAAGATCAAGAGGGCATGGACAAGAATGTCAGGAAGATAAAAACCCGCAATCACCAATTCCAGGATGAGAAATGTAATGGCTGAAATGGTATAGATGTAAAAGCCAAGTTTTTGTACTTTCCACATGAGAAGGATCCCTATGAAAGCAGAGAAAAAGATAATAAAGCCTGCGATAGAAAACAGGAAGAAGTTCAGGCGGGAAAGATCATACAGCTGAAGATATTCATTCAGGATGCCACTGATCCCTGTTGAATAAAGCATTCCCAGCAAGAACAAAAGTGAGAACAGGCTGGTATATGTAAAACCTATAACACAAAGGAATCCCAGGAATAAAGGCCTTTTGGGTTTACCTGTTTTTGATTTTTTTTCTGTATCAGTCATTTGTAGATCGGACCTAGCGCATAAATTGCAGGTTTCTGGCGTATAAATATACAAATAATGCCGTGAGTATGATATTCATAATGGGATTGGTCTCCCCCCCGAAATAGATGAAAGGCACCACCAGGTAGATCAGCTGGGATGAGGTATACAGGTGAAATCCTATTTTCCGGAGGTTCCACATCATTATGGCACCCAGCACCGATGATGCAGATAAGACAAAAGAGATCAAGAAGAAATCCCTGGGGGCATTCAGCAGGAAAGCTGCTTCAGGCATATTTGCATATACATTACGCATGATCTCCATGGTATTCTCATAATTCACCGCAACCATTAAGAAGCCAAAAACGCCCAGGCCACTGCCGATGAAGGTCAGGATGCAGAGGATCGTTAGCAGTTGCGGCCTTTTGGGCTTGCTTTCCGGTATGCTTTGTTGTTCTTCCATATTAAAAGGATGACCTCACAGGTTCAGGACCTGTGAGGTCTGTGTTTTTTTATTCCAAACTGCCAACCACCTTTTCAACTTCATTCAGGATCTCGCATGATTTCACCAGATACTTCATGGCATTGTGGTCGTTGTACAATGGCCTGTCGATATCGAGGAATTCCACATGCCTTCTCACCACTTCCTTCGCTTTCGTTACCCCTTTGCCGAAACTATATTCCCTGAAGTCGAGGGCCTGGGCTGCGGCCATGATCTCAATTCCGAGGATGCCATAGGCATTGTCGAGGATCTGAAAATTCTTAATGGCCGTGTTCATTCCCATAGAAACAAAGTCTTCCTGGTCGGCGGCAGCCGGAATGGATTGTATGGAAGCGGGTGCTGACAGTATCTTTTGTTCCACTATCTGCATGTCGGCAGTATACTGGCTGAGCATGAGCCCGGAGAACATGCCTGCACCTTTGGTGAGGAATGCCGGCAATCCAACGCTGAGAGCAGGGTTGTTAAGCCTGTTCATCCTTCGTTCCGACAAAATGCTGATCATAGTGATGGCGGTACCTGCCATGTCCATGGGCAGGGAAACAGGAGAACCCTGAAAATTAGCTCCCGACAGCTGCATATTTTCTTCCGGAAAAAATATTGGGTTGTCACCCACACCATTGAGTTCGATCTCCACCTGTGAGCGGCCATAAGCAAGTGCATCATGGGCAGTTCCGATCACCTGTGGTGTCGATCGCATTGAATAGGCATCCTGAACCTTACATGCGATCCTGTTTTCTTTCAGGTCGCCACCATCTACCATTTTATTAATGGCATTGGCGCTTCTTATTGCACCTTTGAAGCCTCTTACTTCGTGTAATTTGGCTGTGTATGGTTTCATGTTGGCCTTGAGTGCTTCCAACGACATGGCTGCACCGATCTCAGCCTGCTTCAGCCAGTTGTTGGCATCATACAGGAAGATGGCGCTCATGGCGGTTAATACATTTGAACCGTTGATGGTGGCCAGCCCGTCGCGGGCTTCTAGTCCGGGAATGGGAATGCCGGCGCGTTCAAGGGCTTCTTTTCCTTCATATAATTTATCTTCAAAAAATGCCTGTCCTTCGCCCATCAAGAGCAGGGCGATCTGCGACATCGGGGCGAGGTCGCCGGATGCACCGACAGAACCTTTTTGGCATACCGAGGGGGTAACCCCTTTGTTGAGCATGTCGACAAGTGTCTGTGTGATCTCCGGACGACAGCCGGAGTTACCGTGTGCATGTACGTTGATCCTGCCAAGCATGGCTCCACGCACGTATTCAAGCGGCATGGGTTCTCCGATACCGGCAGCGTGGTTGTAGATGAGGTATTTCTGAAAATCCTTTACCTGGTCGTCGTCGAGGACAACTTCTGAGAACTCACCAATACCTGTGTTTACGCCGTACATTATCTCATGGGCCTTGATCTTATTCTCGAGCATGGTCCTGCATTTGATTATGCGCTCAACAGCTTCGGGGTGAAGTTCTACTTTTTCGTTATTACGGGCTACGTTTACAACGTCTTCAATGGTGAGCCCGGCACCTTTTATTATTAATGTCATTTTTATGATCTCCTATTTTGTTTAAACTGATAGAAATGATGGGATGATAATCTGCCTCAGGCAGAAAACAGGCTACCGCCTGCCATCAGCTAAAAAAGGGATGTACGGTTGATCTTAATCTTGAACTTCAGGTTCCAGTTTGGCATGTCCCGTATTTTAAATTAGGTTGGTAAAATTATAAATAATGCTGAAACCCATCGGCTTATTTCAATTTTTTAATGAGTTCTTCTTCTGTTAACTGTTCCTGCTCGCCTTTATTCATATTCTTGAGCATGAACTTCTTGTTCTTTATCTCTTCAGTGCCGGCCATGACAATGAAGGGGATGCCTTTGTTGTTGGCCCAGCCCAGTTGTTTCTTCATCCTGGCTGCATCAGGATAAAGCTCTGCATTGATGCCTGCTTTCCTTAGTTTATCGATAACAGGAAGGCAGTATTTTACCTCTTCATCTCCAAAGTTTACGAACATGACCTTTGAGGATGCCTGATAAGCTTCGGGGAATCCATTGAGTTCCATGAGCACATCGTAGATCCTGTCGGCACCGAATGAGATGCCAACTCCCGATACGCCTTCCAGCCCGAATACACCTGTGAGGTCGTCATATCTTCCCCCACCGCAGATGCTGCCCATGGCCACGTCAACAGCCTTTACTTCGATGATGGCACCGGTATAATAATCCAATCCGCGTGCAAGGGTGAGGTCAAGCTCAAATTTCGTGTTGATGCCAAGGTCTTTAAGATGGCAC
>QMPN01000125.1 GCA_003648575.1 Bacteroidota bacterium | reverse complement strand
TATTCTGTTTCTTCTTCTTCTTTTTCTTCCTGCAAAATCACGTCTCCTGATGTTTTTTTAAAGGGAATTGGATATGAAGAGTATGTTCCGGATATATAACCTGTTTGATAGCAAAAAATAATATTTGAATGCTGTTTTAACTTTGTATCAATTAACAATACTGGTTGCGAGGATTTATGATCTTGTTTCACTCTCCATCTATTTGGTTTTGATTCTTCAACTATCCCATAACTTGGGAAAGGCTCAAAGAAAGCAACACAAGCCTTATAAAATGTGTGATCAAACCTTTCATCTTCAACATTCGTGAAAAGGCGCGGAGATTTAGCTTCAAAACCATTTGTAAAATTTCCAATTTTGATATCAGCATGAATTGTATGAGTAAAATCAACCTTATTTGATGCATACAATTGATTCTCTTGATTCTCTTGCTTCTCTGCAATATATATCCTGATTTTATTGCCTGTTCCATCTTCCCAAGTACCTAATACTGTACTTAAATCTTCGATTGCAATGTTAGAATAATATACATAGATTTTTTTTTCACCTTGTTCTAATACCATATGTTCTTGATATTCCTCCTGAGACTGGGAGAAACAATTTGATGTAAGGTAGAAACTAAATAAGATAGACAAGTTTAATGCTAATGCTCTTTTCAAGAAATTAGTTTTCATTGTTTTGCAATTTATGTCAGTTTATATACCTTAATTAATACAACATGACTTTGATACAAGTTTTTATCGGAACTGAATATCGAATAGAAAAATCCTATAATGGCTATCAGAGGTCGTGCAGCTGGGTTTACTGACTTCCATTTTAGTCCGACAATACGAGAGGACATAAACTTCCGTATTAAGTTAAAGATATAGTAGGAATTGGTCGAATTAAAGATAAGAAAAATTTTAAAATACCTTGGCCTTCTCATTTGTAATTGAGACTTGAGGCATGAGACTCGAGACTTGATACTTGATACTCAAGTCTCAATACTCAATACTGATTTTACGGAGAGGCTAGATATTTGATCTTCTTCTATCTTCTATAAAAAAACGGCTGTTCCGTTACGGAACAGCCGTTTTAAAAGACTTAGGATTATGTATCTATACTACTGAACGATAGCCTGAAATTCAGGAAAACTGAAGTAGTTCAGGAATTCCCTGTCGTACATCGCTTCGTTCTTCAGTTCTGGATCTAATTCGATCGCTTTAATCAGATTGTCAAATACAAGTTGACTGTCATCCTGCCTTGCACCTGTGATAGCGAGCAGGTAATATGTGAGTGCATCTTCCGGAGCACATTCGAAAGTACTCTGAGCTGCTGAATAATCTTTGTTGAGCAGTTGAATCAGACCTGTGTTGTGGTTGCATTCAGCTCCACCGGTCAGTTTCTGTGCTGCAGCATAATCACCATCAAGGATAGCAAGTACACCAAGATTATAATCTACGTTTTCACCTTTTTCCTGTGCAGTCATGAAGTGTTCTTTAGCTGCATCATAGTCACCCAGATGGCAGGCAAGTACACCCATATTATTATCAATACCACCGTACTCAGCATTCAGTTCCTGAGCTTTAGCAAGCATCATTCCTGCTTCGTCATATTCGCCTAAGCTAATGAGTTCTTCACCGGCATTGTTATAAGCCCTGTAGCATTTAGGGAAATACTCGATAGCACTCCTGTAGATAGCAAGCTGGTCAGCATCATCTTCGTAGAAGGTAGCAGCATACATCAGCTCGTTGACCTTCAGTGAATCAGGATTTGAAAGGCCGTAAGCCATGATCTGCTCATCGGTACGTTTAGGTTCGTAGCAATTCACTGTGATCTCTGCCCTTCTCAGTGGTGGGAGCAGGTCTTCTTCGATTTCAGGATAGATAAGAATCATATTCCTGATCTCTTCTTCACGTTTTGACTGGTCGGCAGATTTGATCACATTCAGGATCGCACGCTTGTCAGTCAGTGATGAATTGTCAACAGCTGAAATAAAGCCGTCCCAATCCGGTCCCTGCCATGTAATATCCCAGTTAATTTCATCCTTAGGACATTCTACATTGAAGCAAGTGCTTTCTTTAGCGATCTTCTTCATTTCCTTCATCATGTAGTTATGTGCCGTAGCTGATCTGCTTTCAGAGAGGTCTCTGTTAAACAGTTCTTCACCTTCAGGTGAGGCCCAACCGGTAATTTCAACTTCCCTGATCTTCCATCCAAGTGCAACGAATTCGTTCAGACCAGCAAGTTGTTCCTTGTTGGCATCAAGCTTGTTCAGAGGCACCCTCCAGTTCAGGTTGTACCTGTTTACGAGGAAGAAGAGTTCTGCTGTTTTAGAAACGATAACTTCTTTTTTGTATCCGTGATAAGCAATAATAGGCATCTGGTTGTTCAGGATATACTTTGAAGTATGAATCACACCATCATCAACTTTCACGTCGGGTATAATGTAATATTTTCCGCTGTTCAGCACTTCTTCTTCTGTTGCCAGTGTACCATCCTTAGCAGGATAAATAATTGGAACGAGGAAGAGTTCTGAAGCATTCATTTCAGGTGTGTAAGGGATCTTACCTGTGTAAGTGATCGTACCACCTTCTTTATATTTTACTAAGAATCCGTCGCCGGCAACGTCTTCACCCTTAACAGTGAATGGTTCGTAAGCAACAGCACCGCCTTCATACCTGAGGACCGGTGTTACATACATAGCAGCGTCGTCCTGGAAATATTTTTCAGGGAAGGTACCTTCGATGGTAACTTCAACATATTCGCCATGTACTTCGAGTGGGTTTGGAGTAGCTTTCCAGGTGATATCTTCGAAATTCTTCACCATATTTTTCACGCCACCATTACCAAATTTGTAAGTCAGACCAAGACCTGTATAATGCCAGAAATCTTTCTTCACGGCAGCAGTAGCATGCTGGTAAGCATCAACTCCGTCTGAATCGGTAAATTTAATGGATGAGGTCACCCTGATATTAAAGTGATCGCTAAGGATGAAGTCGAAATCGAGACCCACAGGATAAGTGGTTACGAGGTCACGGCCTCCAAATCCTTTTCCATCACCATTGTCTTTATCGCCTGCATCGCCCCAGCCCCTGCGGGACAGTTCTGTTGCAGTTGAATGTTCGCGAAGCGCGGTACGGTACTGTGCTTGTCCGATACCGGCCCATACAGTCATTTCAAACCAACGATCCGGGTTGTAACCGGCAATTAAGTTGATAAGACTGATGGTAGCATTCACTGAGTAGTCAAGCGCATCGCCTTTAAAGGCCCTGTCGACGTCACCATACCTCTCACCAGAGAGATTGGCCCAGCCAATATTACCTCTGATACCAAGTACGGGATGGAATTGCCATCCACCGATGAAATCGAATCCCCAGTTGAAATGTTTCCATTGGGGAAGGATTGGTTCTGCATAAACATCTCCGTGATAGGCAATACCTCCAAAGGAAGCACCAACATAGCCATACTTTGTGAAATATGACTTCTGACTGGTATTCTGATCTTCAGTCTGCTCTTCTTCTTCAGCCTGACCAAAGAAAAGAATCGGCATCACGGCAAAAATTAAAACTGCCAGGAGTTTTAAAATTGAACTGTAATCTTTTTTCATAATCCTAATCTTTAATTATTAATACTGTTAAACAAATTTATTTTTTTTCTCTACACTATAATTAATGATAACAGCAAGATAATAACACCTCACCGTTAATAAGTACAAATATAGAATATTTATTAAATATACGCTGTTTCAAAGCTAATATCAAGTATATTTTATTAACGTTGTTTTTTACGTCTTGTTCAAATATAAGTTACATAATGGAAAAAACCAAGCGTAAGAGGCTGATTTTGCAGTAAAAAGGACTTCTCAGGGAGGCTATTCCCACTGCTTCTCTTTAAACAAAGACCACAATACAATTCCTGCACTCACCGATACATTCAAGGAATGTTTGGTGCCCATCTGGGGGATTTCAAGGCAGATATCCGCCATGTTTACGACAGATTGCTGCACTCCATGCACTTCATTGCCCAATATAATGGCTGTTTTTGGGTCTGCATTTATGTCTTCCGTGTTCAGCAGAACACTTCCTTCTGTTTGTTCTACTACCCAGATCCTGTAACCGGCATCTTTTAACTCCTGAACTGACTCCTCCGTTTTCGTAAAATATTTCCACGTCACCGACTCCGTGGCCCCCAGGGCTGTCTTTTGAATTTCCCGGTGAGGGGGTTTGGCGGTGATACCGCAAAGGTGGATACATTCGACCCGAAATGCATCGGAGGTACGAAATATGGAGCCTATATTATTGAGGCTGCGTATGTTATCCAGCACAACCGTCACTGGCATCTTTTCTGATCTGATGAACTCTTCGGGGCTGAGGCGGTTCAACTCCTCCATGCTTAGCTTTTTCATATGGGTAAAGTCAGCTACAAATATAAGTTTCCTTGAATACATCTCCAATGTATGCCGTATTTTTGCAACCAGGGAGAATTGCTTACATTTGTGTGCAGGAAGATTGATCCTGCGCAGGACGAAATTACAACCCCTTACATTTGTGGCCAGAGATAAGAAAATAGCGGAAACACCTTTGATGAAGCAATATAATGCCATCAAGGCCAAGCATCCGGATGCACTCTTGCTTTTCCGTGTAGGCGACTTCTATGAGACTTTCAGCGACGATGCTATCAAAGCGTCTGAGATCCTGGGGATCGTGCTCACACGCCGTGCCAACGGGGCAGCTTCCTACGTAGAACTGGCCGGTTTCCCCCACCACGCAATCGACACCTACCTTCCCAAACTGGTAAAAGCAGGACAAAGGGTAGCCATATGTGAACAACTGGAAGACCCCAAGCTGACCAAGAAGATCGTGAAACGCGGGGTAACAGAAATGGTGACCCCGGGAGTTGTCCTGAATGAAAGCGTTCTGGAGCAAAAGCAAAATAATTTCCTGGCTGCCATCGACCTGAATGATGATATCTCGGGTATCTCCTTCCTTGATATTTCAACAGGAGAGTTCTTTGTAAGCCAGGGCAAGCTCGAATATATCGATAAATTACTGCAGGGTTTCAAGCCCTCAGAAGTCATAATCCAACGTAATAAGCTGGGCAGATTCAAAGAAATTTTTGGGGAGAAGCACTATACCACCAGTTTCGATGACTGGGTATTTACCATCGATTTTGGCTATGAACTTCTCACCAAGCATTTTGGCACGAAATCCCTGAAAGGATTCGGTATCGAAGAATTTGAACAGGCCACTATCGCTGCCGGTGCTGCCCTGCATTACCTGTCGGAGACACATCACAATAAATTACAGCATATCAGTAACATATCACGCATAGAAGAAGACCGCTATGTGTGGCTGGACAGGTTCACTGCAAGAAACCTGGAACTGCTGTACACTTATAATGAGAATGCCCCTACCCTGCTGGAGGTCCTCGACCACAGCATCACACCTATGGGCAGCAGGCTGCTAAAGAGGTGGATCGTGCTTCCTTTAAAAGACAAAGGCCCCATCATGGAGCGGCTCGATATGGTAGAAGTATTCATCAGGGATGAGCAGCTCGCCGATGAACTCCGTACACAATTCCGCCTGGTTGGTGATATCGAAAGGCTTATATCAAAGGTAGCTGTAGCCAGGATCAACCCACGAGAAGTGGTACAGGTAAAAAAGGCATTACTGGCTATTGAAAATATCCAGAAACTGTGTAAGGAATCAAAACAAAAGCCTTTGCACAAGATCGCGGAGCAACTGAACCCCTGTTTGAGTATGCGTGATCGCATTCATGAGGAGGTGAATGAAGATGCTCCCATACAAGTGGTAAAAGGGAATGTTATTAATAAAGGGGTTAATGAGGACCTGGATGAGCTCCGGGAAATCGCACGTTCAGGAAAAGGATACCTGGAACAGATCCGCGACAGGGAACATAAGAACACCGGCATCCCTTCACTTAAGATCGGTTATAACAATGTATTTGGATATTACCTGGAAGTAACTAATACCCATAAAGATAAGGTACCGGAGGAATGGCACAGGAAACAAACGCTGGTAAATTCCGAGCGATATATTACGGAAGAGCTCAAGGATTATGAACAGAAAATACTGGGCGCAGAAGAGAAGATCCTGGCACTGGAAACAAGACTTTTCAATGAGCTGGTCGTTGCCATGGCCGATTATATCAAGCCCGTTCAACTGAATGCATCATTAATTGCCCGTCTGGACTGCCTGCTCTCCTTTGCATCGGTATCGGAGGGAAATAATTATACCCGCCCGGAGATCAACGACTCTCTTACAATAGATATTAGCGACGGCCGTCATCCCGTTATTGAGAAAAACCTCCCCCCCGGTGAAGCTTATATCCCCAACAACACATATCTCGACAATGAGAAGCAGCAGATTATTATGCTGACCGGCCCGAATATGTCAGGAAAATCTGCTTTACTGCGGCAAACCGCCCTGATCACCCTTATGGCCCAGATGGGTTGTTTTGTACCAGCCAAGAAAGCTTCTATCGGACTGGTCGATAAGATATTTACCCGCGTCGGGGCTTCTGACAATATTGCTTCAGGCGAATCTACATTCATGGTAGAGATGAATGAAACCGCCAGCATCCTGAACAACATCTCTGACCGCAGCCTGATCCTATTGGATGAGATCGGCAGGGGCACCAGCACCTATGATGGCATTTCTATTGCCTGGGCCATCACCGAGTACATTCACAATCACCCCATTTTCAGGGCAAAGGTCATGTTTGCCACGCACTACCACGAGCTCAATGAGATGTCGTCCAGCATGAAGCGCATCAAGAACTTTCATATTTCCATTAAAGAAGTAGGTAATGAGGTAATCTTTCTGAGAAAGATCGAACAGGGAGGTTCAGAGCACAGCTTCGGCATACATGTGGCCCGTATGGCCGGCATGCCGTCGGCAGTCCTTCGCAGGGCCCACGAAATGCTCGCACAGCTGGAACAATCGCACAGCGGCGAGAAGCTCACCTACCGTCCGGAACCAACGAAACAAAGCGATGGCGACTATCAACTCAGCTTCATACAGCTTGACGACCCGCTTCTACTTCAGATCAAAGAAGACATCCTGAATATGGATATCAATACCCTGACGCCTGTGGAGGCCTTGATGAAGTTGAATGAGATCAAGAGATTGCTAGGCGAATAAGGAACATGACGGGAGTTGACAGTTGGCAGTAGACAGTAGGCAGTAGGCAGATATGGTATGGATCATTGGCGATGTTCGAAGGAGAGAGAAGATTGAACAAGCACAAAAAAGTGGTTTTTTTCCCAAAATACCTTTTGATTTATTAAAATTTATTATATTTGCACTCCCTTTTGATAAGCGAAAATAGCTCAGTTGGTAGAGCACGACCTTGCCAAGGTCGGGGTCGCGGGTTCGAGTCCCGTTTTTCGCTCCAAGTTTAACACGGCATCTCATGGTGCCGTTTTTTATTCCGGCCCGGATGGTGGAATTGGTAGACACGTTGGACTTAAAATCCAATGGCCGTAAGGCCGTGCGGGTTCAAGTCCCGCTCCGGGTACTACAAAAGCTCGCCACCGGCGAGCTTTTGTACTTCTTCTATCTTCTCTCTCCTTCGAACATCATCATTTTCCATTCAACATTTCTATTTTGTTATTGTTTTTAGAGTGGCGGAATAGTAACCCTAATGATTCAAGATTTGGCAAATATCCACACTTATTTCTGCTTCTTGTGCATGTGTGCACAGAAGGCATGTATTTCAATAAGCGTGGAGCTAAAGTGACGGGGGTCCCTCACCCACCTGCGGTGGGATTCGGCATGACCGGTAGAAGCAACTAACATTAATTTACATTGCTGGCGGGTTGTTTGAAAGTCTTCAGCAGCAATATGTCAGGTGCAAGGTACGGGGGATGAAGATACAAAATAAACGCGTAGCGTTTATCTCCCCGGGCGCAGTTCGAATGATAAAAAATCATTGAAAATCCACACTTGATTGAGAACCTTGTCCGGGGTGCCCTTTCTTTGGTTTCCCTCGTCTCCCGGGACAGGCTGTTTCTTTGGGCAAGCAAAGAAATGAACAGAAAATCAAACTCTGCTCTAATACCTTGGCGCAAGGCACAAAAAACAGCAATACAGACCTCCCCAGGTCGGATTAAAGTGACCACCCTGAATGGTTGATTGTCAAGATATTTAGATGGTCAATTAAATAAGGTCAGGAGTGGTCAGTTCGCCGGTTCTGTGCAGGAAAATGCAGGTCAATATAACGAACCAGACTTCATGATATTCACCTGGAATTTTATCAGTGGTTTGTAGCTTTCCTTAGAAAAAAGGATTGTCAACTAAAACAATCGGCAAGAAAATTCATAATCAATTTTTTCTCTTCATAAGAGCTTTATGGAAGTGCTTTTCCAAAAAGAATGTAATCGCTAAGCTCCATCCTTCAATAACACAGTTAACAACTTTTCTGCGGAATAGGGTTACTTTTTTTGATTTTCCGATGTTAATATGTAGAGAATCATCATACTAATAAAAACCATCAAACAAATTCAATAGCTCAGAGCTCTCCTATGCAAACTGAATTGAGCCAAGTATTTGATTCCGCTTTAAGGACATAAGAAGGTAC
>QMPN01000124.1 GCA_003648575.1 Bacteroidota bacterium | reverse complement strand
CATGATAGAGTCTGATTCCAGCTGGTCGAGGAGGGCAGTAGCTGCATCGGTAGTATCACCTTCGAGTTGTCCGAGAAGTTCTTCTCCTGACTCAGTGCCTTCAGCCACTTCTTCTTCAACAACAACAGCTTCTTCTTCCTCAATTGTTTCGCCTTCGAGCAGCATTTCTGCACGGGCATTCTGTTGCTTGATGAGCTCTTCAGCTTGCAGAATGTCACCAATGACTTCAGGAAGCTGATAGGTTTCCCAGAATTCAAGTTGAGCTGTTCCCTGCAGGAGTTTACGTATACGGGCGGGATCTTTGATACCCGGAAGCTCGACAAGGATGCGTCCGGCAGTAGACAGCTTGGAGATGTTTGGCTGGGTAACACCGAAACGGTCGATACGGGTACGGAGAATATTAAAAGCCCTGTCAATAGCATCGTTGGTCTCTTCCTTGATAACGGAGATCACATCTGCATTTGTAGAATTATAGGTGATCTTATCACGCAGATCCACAGAAGTGAAATATGAAGAGAGGTTCTGCCCGGGGGCCAGTTCTTCCCATGTCTCACCGAAAAGGGTTACGAAATCTTTTGAACTATATCGCTGCCTGGCATATGTTTCTTTCATTACCGAACGGAACAACGGGTCTTCATTGTATCCTGAAAGGGCGTTCACTATATCACCCACCTTAACTTCAAGGATTACGTTCATACCACCTTTAAGGTCAAGACCGAGGTTCAACTCGCGTTCTTTTGCTTCCTGATAGCTGTATTTCCTGATGAGAATGTTATATACCCCTGCTTCATTGTGGAGGTAATATTCTTCCCTGGCTTTCGCAATAGAATCAACCAGAAAAGCTTCTTTTAATTCATCGCCACCGGCCAGTCTTTCTGCAATGGTATAAGTTTCTTCATCGTAAGCATAGCTGCGTGCATCACCTTCTACCACGGAGGTAAAGAATGTGAATGACAACTGGAATAAGCAAACGAGTGCAAAAGCTACTGCAAAAACTATAATGGCTCCTCTACTTTGCATGTGTTTTAGTTTAAATTAATTTTCTTCAGATTTTTGAGGGTGCAAAAATAGGATAATATTTGTTATAATACAATTCTAACCTGAGGAAAAAGTACTTAAAGTATTTAGAGTACTTAGAGTATTTAAAGTTGGCAGGTTAAAAATAGATCCGGCCTCGAATATCGGATATCGGATATCGAATATCGAATATCAAAAATGCCTATTTTTTAATAAGAATCCCTGCACATATTCCTCGATGCCTTCTTCCAGCGTGTAGAAGTTTTTATTGTAGCCGATAGCGCGTAATTTATTCATGTTGGCTTCGGTAAAATACTGATACTTATCGCGGATGTCTTCCGGGGTGTCGATAAACTCGATCTTCGGCTCTATGTTCATTGCCTTGAAAGTGCCCCTTGCAAGGTCGAGAAAAGCGCGTGCCTGACCGGTACCAAGGTTATAGATGCCTGACTTCTCACGGTAGGTCATCAGGAAGTACATCACATCGGCTACATCCTTCACATAAATAAAGTCGCGAACTTGCATGCCATCTTCATAGTCCGGGTTATGAGACCTGAAGAGTTTCACCATGCCGGTTTCTTTGATCTGACGGAAGGCATGCATGATCACTGAGGCCATACGTCCCTTATGAAACTCGTTGGGCCCGTAAACATTGAAGAATTTCAGACCTGCCCAGAATACCGGTTTTGTTTTCTGCTCAAGTGCCCATTTGTCGAATTCATTCTTCGATACCCCGTATGGATTTAACGGCTTTAGCTTGGGGATGATATCTTGATTATCGTCGTAACCAAATTCGCCGAGTCCATAGGTGGCTGCTGATGAAGCATAAACGAGCGGTATCCCATATTCTACACAGGCATTCCACATTGCTTTTGAGTAGTTGAGGTTTAGCTTGTCGAAGACAGCCATATCGAATTCTGTAGTGTCTGTCCTTGCCCCAAGGTGAAAGATAATATCAACCTCCTTGTGGTTCTTTTCCAACCAGTCGAAAAATTCATTTCTGTCAACCTTTTCGAGGATAGCTTTGTTCGAAAGATTTTTTTCTTTTTCCGGCCTGGAAAAGTCATCCACCGGGACAATATCGGTAAAGCCTTTGTTGTTGAGTTTCCCAACCATCACACTTCCGATAAATCCTGCGGCACCTGTTACAATAATCATGCGTACTGGTTTTTCTGCAAATTTAATCTGTAATGACATGGATTGCAAGAAAAAAGCGTCAGGCATAGGCTTCGGGCATCGATTGCCAGGCTATGATCTTTGGATGAATTCCCATAAACTGATTTAATCGTTTTAACCGATAAACCAATTCAATTGATTCAACCGATTTAACCAATTCAAACAAATAAGTATTAACTTCGCGATTGATAAACAATATGATAAACTAAACCTACACATGAAAAAGATCCTTACAATGATGGTAGTGCTGGTGGCATTATCACTGACATTAACACTGAGCGTGCACGCGCAGCGCAGCGTACCGGGACTTCCACAAAGCTCTTTATATCAAGACCTTCCTGCGAAGGTAGACTTTCACGAATTTGATGCTCCCGATATGGTGAAGATAGAGGCTGAAGACCTTGAAAATCCTTCTCCATACAGGGCGGGTGTTGCAGTTCCGGTGAACCTGGATATTGATAATTCCGGTGAATGGACTGAACTTCCTGACGGAGGTAAGATCTGGCGCCTGAGCATTCAGGTTGACGGTGCCCTGGCACTCGGTGTATATTATGATAATTTCTGGCTTCCTTATGGCGGCGAGCTTTATCTCTATAATGAAGATAAATCTGAAATCATTGGTGCTTTCACCGAACAAAACAACAATGCCGATTGCATGTTTGCAACACAGCTGACAGGTGGTGACATGGTCACACTGGAATATTATCAGCCTGCTGAGCAAACCATAGAGCCACTGATCAGTATCTCTGAAGTTGCTTATACATATCGTGGTATATATTTCGAGGATAGTCCCGGAGATAAATCAGTCTGGTGTATGATCAACATCAACTGCTCTCCTGAAGGAGATATCTGGCAGGATGAAAAAAGAGGTGTTGTAAAACAATACATGAAGATCGGCTGGGGCTACTACCTTTGCTCCGGAACCCTGATCAACAACACTGAGCAGGACCTTAAACCATACATACTTACAGCATGGCATTGCGGTGAAGGTGCAACAGCTGCAGACATGAACCAGTGGATCTTTTATTTCAACTATGAATCATCGACCTGCGCAGGAAACTGGGGCCCGTCAACAAATTCCATGAACGGATGCTGGAAAAGATCTGAAGGCCCATATGCAACGGGATCTGACTTTCTCCTTCTTGAGTTAAAATATGATGTTCAGGCTTCATACAATGCTTATTATAATGGCTGGGACCGCAGAAATATCGGTGCCGATAGCGGTGTGAGCATTCATCATCCTGCTGGAGACATCAAGAAAATCTCTACTTATAAATATCAGTTGTCATCTTCACAATGGAATGGAAACGGTGTATTATCGCACTGGAAATCACATTGGGCTGAAACACCAAACGGTACTTCCATTACCGAGGGTGGTTCTTCCGGATCACCAATTTTCAGCCAGGACGGACTTGTTGTTGGAGACCTTACCGGTGGACCGGCTGACAATTGCAACAACCCCCTTTATAGCCTGTATGGAAAAATGTCATATTCCTGGGATCAGATGGGAACCGCAAACAATCAACGCCTGAAGCCATGGCTCGACCCGGGTGATTATGGTCCTGAAACATGGGAAGGTACCTATGGCGGAACGACTCCTTCACCGGCTTTTTCTGCTGACCAAACGATTTTACAGCTAGGTGATGCAGTAGAATTTACTGATATGACCACGGGCAACGCACTTGAATGGGAATGGACCTTCGAAGGCGGTACACCGGCCAGCTATACCGGACAAACTCCACCGTCGGTCACTTATAATACACCCGGAGCGTACGATGTTACCCTGGAGGCCTCAAATACAATAGGAACCGCCACCCTCGACAGTACTGAGATGATTATTGTGGGTGCGCCAACAGCTAACTTTAGTGCCGGGGAAACCTACCTGGTATCAGGACAGACTACCGATTTTACCGATGAAACATCCGGTGACCCAATTTCATGGGAATGGACTTTCTATGGTGGAACTCCGGAAACATCTACAGATCAAAATCCTACAGGAATACAATATGATGTCCAGGGGGCTTACGATGTGGAACTGCTTGTTACCAATGCTTATGGTAGTGATGCTATCACAAAGGAAGACTATGTGGTTGTAGACGGACCATTCGCTGAATTTGACTCAGATGTAACAAATATCGAAGTTGGCGGCTCAGTAACCTTCAACGATATGTCGATCAATAATCCAACCACATGGTCATGGAAATTCTTCGGCGCGAGCCCGCCTGCCTTTAATGGACAGGATCCTCCAGCCGTGACCTATAGTTCTGCCGGTAGTTACAATGTCAAGCTTACCGTTTTCAATGATCTGGGCTCGAATTACACAACCAAAACCGATTATATCGTTGTAGGTGATGTTGGCGTAGATGAAGCCACATTGGAAGAAAGTATGTCGGTATATCCGAACCCTGCTCAGGGTAGCTTCACACTCGACCTTGGCCATACCATGAAGGATGTACAGGTAAACGTGATCGATACAAAAGGGAAAGTCGTTTATCAACGACTCTATTCCGGGGAGCATGACAAAATGCTCATCGACCTGAGTGAATATCCTGCCGGTATATATATGCTGAGGGTACAATCAGGTGATATCCATATCGACCGTAAGGTTACAATGGTTAATTAAAGGATACCTAATAAAATACAATATAAACTGCCTCGATAATTTATCGGGGCAGTTTTATTTTTACTGCAATTATTTTTATGCTCCAAATCATTATCTTTGCTTTTAGATGAAGCAATTATTTGCAATAATATTTCTTTTACTTTCGGTCACATTATACGCTCAGCTTAGTGAGGGAGGCATCCCGATGGGTTTCGTGTCCGATCGTGGATCGATGGATGTGAAGACTATACAACTTGCCGTTCCGAATCTGGATGTAGAGCTTAAAGAAGATTTGTCGGCTACCGGTGAAACGCCACCTTACCGTATCGCAGTGGGTATCCCGGTCGATATAAGTTTAAGCAGGGATGGAGCCTGGTCGAATCCAGGTTCGAAAGGCCGTTTTCTCAGCCTGGGCATAAAGGCAGAGAAAGCCAGTGGCATAATACTTTATTATAGCCATTTCAGTATCCCGGAAGGAGGGAGACTTTTTATCTACTCAGCAGACAAATCGCAACTCATAGGTGCTTTCACTTCCCGTAACAATCCCTCGGGTGGGTATTTTGCCACTGAACTAATTATTGGAGACGAACTGCTGCTTGAATACGATGCGCCAGGACAGAATTTAGAAGAACCAAGGATCGATATCTACCAGGTACACTATGTTTACCGTGACCTGGATTTTATGGAAAAGGGTCCGTCCGGGGCATGTGAGGTAAATGTAAATTGCCCCGAAGGCGAATCATGGCAAAATGAGAAGAGGAGTGTCGGCAAGATCGTTATCAAGGCTGGCTTGGGTACCTACCTGTGCACCGGAGCACTGATTAATAATGTCAGGCAGGATAGCACCCCCTATTTTTTAACTGCACGGCATTGCGGTTCATCAGCCTCATTGAGTGATTATTCTCAATGGGTCTTTCATTTTAATTATGAAGCCCTCGGCTGCGAAGATCCTGATGAAAATCCACCCCCGAATACTATTACGGGATCAACATTGCTGGCGGAGGCGCCATCGGGCACCACTGCAGGTTCTGATTTTAAATTGCTTGAGCTGAATCATAATATCCCGGAGAACTATAATCCTTATTTTTCAGGTTGGAACAGGGATGGTGTGGCCAGTCCGTCAGGTACCGGCATCCATCATCCCAAGGGTGATATCAAAAAGATATCTACCTTTACAAACCCCCTGCTGTCTGTTCAGTATGGTACAAGCAGCCAGGATCCCAATGGATACTATTGGAAAGTGGTTTGGTCAGAGACCGCCAGCGGACATGGTGTGACTGAGGGTGGTTCTTCAGGTTCACCTATCTTTGATAATACCGGCAGGATCGTCGGTACCCTCACCGGTGGTGCGGCCTCATGCCAGGATTTACTTGGCCCCGATTATTATGGCAAATTCTCCTATCACTGGTCTTCCAATGGCAGCCCCGGCGGAGCACAGCTCAGGCCATACCTGGATCCCGATAATACGGGAGCTCAGAGCTTAAATGGCTTTGGATATGGCAATCGCCTCATTGCTAATTTTGATGCCGACACTACGGTGGTCAGTATTGGTGGTCAGGTTTCTTTTACTGATCGCTCGGGAGGAGAACCGGAATCATGGGCATGGGCTTTCTCAGGAGGCGATCCCTCCCTGCAGAACGTTCAAAACCCTTACAGGATCGTTTATAACGACTATGGATTATGGAATGTAAGCCTCATTGTTGCGGATGGATTATTGTCAGATACCCTTCTTCGTAAGGGCTATGTCAGGGTTACCCCCAATTTATATCCAAATCCCGCCAATGAAAAGATAACCCTTGACTTCGGACGCCGCCAGGTGGAATATATCGAAGTAGAAGTGTTTGACATGCAGGGCAGGATAGCACGAAAATATACAAACTCAGCTGCAAGCTCAGGCATATGGACTATTTCCGTTGGTGACCTCAAGGCAGGTACTTATGTTCTCAGGATCACAACCAATATTATGGTGGATCATTTGCCGCTGGTGATATATTAGGCGTTGGGTTTTCATCGGCTTGTTACGCAATTGAAATTGATGAAATAGAAATGAAAACGTATACCAAAAAACATAGTCTTAACATCTTTTAGAAATTGTATTTAATTTTCGTATAAATCATAGAGTTATCATCATAACGGCCAAACATACCCCTTTCGTCACCAACAAAAATATTTGCACCCAGTAATATATTGAAACTATCGCTGAAATCGTAGGTTACTTTGGGCCTGATAAGTGCATCCCCATAATTTAACCCGACATAAGAAAAGAGTTCCAGATGAAGTGTTTCTCGCATTGCATCGTAACGTACAAGAAATGTCATGGTATTGCCAAACTCTTTTTCTTCAATAAAATCATTGTAATCCAAAATATATTTCTGAATAAACTGGGCGCTAAGTTTCAAATGACCAACAGCATAATCAAGACCGACAACATAGTGTAAATAATCTTTTTTTGTGAGGGCGCCGTTTGCCATGGGATCTGCTGTTTGGAAATATTTTCCGTTGTAATAAGCAGCTTCTCCGCGAATAACAAAACTTTTGAGTGTGGATGAAAATGAACCGCCTGCAACATACAAGCGGTGGTGTTCTGGAGTGATGAGTAATCCGCTAAGGACAGGATTTCCCATCGAATCCATTTGAAATTCCTTTTCTGTATACATGCTTGGTGTGGCATCCCAGGTATAAGCTCCCATCAAATCGAAGTCAATGGCAGAAGAAGACAACGAATATTTCAGATAAACTTCACTGTTTGCAAGGGTGGGTTTTATATTTTCCTTTGAATAATCGAAAGTTGGGGGGACCGGGAATTCGGGCGGTTTATACCATATTGAGCCTGGTCCGGGAAGTTCATTGCCGGCAATAATTGGTTTCCAAATTAATTCGAGAGCACTATTGCCAAAATAATAATCAATTTTGGCGGCATAAACGCCAATCCTGATCTCATCAAAATCAGGCAACAGGAACTCGGTTAAATTTAGAGGCGAAACAATATCTGTGATAAACACCCCATCAGCTTTTCCCCAAACAATTTGCTGCTTACCAAGCCGGATATCAAAATTGTCAAAGTATAGATCGAGATAGATCTCTCGCAAACGAAAATCCAGGCTGTCAATCCCATATAGATAAACCATGGGATTTGCTTTAAAGGCAACCCTGTCACCCATCATGTCAAAATTAAGGTTAAGCGTATTTTGAAGCATATTGAAGTCTCCGCTTTTATATTCCAGCCCTGTGTAATTCCTTACAAAACCATTGATATCAACTTTTTGAGAAAATGACATTTGGCTCACCAAAAGCATTGTTGCTAATATTAAGATTTTAGTTTTCACTTTTTTTCAGTTTAATTATTTAAGTGTCTATTATTCTGTCAGGATCTTAGGATTTCTGTTACCAACCAAAACCAGATTAAATATTTCGCATTAGATAGTAGCTTTTCCACGTCTTTCAGACGCTGGAAGGTCACTGCTACATCCCTCTCATCATCATTCTTTCGGAAAATTTTGAATCGGAAATGCCAGTGTTGATTTCTATATCACTTAAAACCATTGTTGTTTTATGGTCATTTTGCACATTCTCCATTTCGGATCTTGTGATTACCAGAAAACCGGAGATCTCTTCAACCTTTTTAATCTTTAAGATTTTCAGTAAGTCTTCATCTTCGTCATAAAACTTCTTTTTTAAACCGATGAAATTATCTTTACGTATCCATGTTTTTGTTTTGGAGTATATATAATCTTCTTCTTTTGGTGTGCTTTCAACCACATAATAATCTACGCCATCAATGGTTTCTTCTCCAATCAATTGATGGGCGTCATCATCCAGTTTGCGGTCGCCAAGGTCATCGTAGGTAAAGTCGGAGCCCATGAAATAATCGCTTTTGCTGTCGCTGGAAATTCTTTTTACCTTTTTTAATGCTGGAAGATAAATCCACTGGTCATCGCTTTTGCTTTCATCATCATAAGTCCAGTTCAT
>QMPN01000123.1 GCA_003648575.1 Bacteroidota bacterium | reverse complement strand
TCCCGCAAGTTCAGGTGGCAGCATAGATGGCAATACTGAGGCAAAGGTGTATCAGGTCGATGGATGGGGCGAGCAGCACAGAATAAAAGATTATGATACTATTCATGTGAGCGGTGACTTTTCACTCGGGATCAACACCTGGGATAAACTAAACGATGCCTCCAATAAAAATGGTGTATACAGGATAGAACTGTACGCCGACAGCACATTGGTATACAGTCATGACCTGGAGAAGTTCGATTTTGCGGAGTCTCGTTATATCAACAGCCTGATCGACTATCACGATTATGTAGATAAAAAAAGAAGGTACCAGCGGACGGAGATCGATCCCAACAATAAACTCAGCATATACCACAAAGTGGTAAACGAGGGCGTCCTTCACTTTGATAAGTCCGGTATCCATTATTTGGAATATGTGGTCACTGACTTTGAGGGCAATGTGTCCAGGCTCCCGATTGTGCTTATGAATCATAACGCAAAGCTTCTTATTGGTGAATTGCCGCCGGAGGGATCCGTGCATTTCCTTCACAACATGAAGAATAAATTTCAGGCAGAGCATTTTGAGATGAGCTTATCGGGAACGGCTATCTACCGGGATATGTGGTTTGAGTATGATACCCTTTCCATGCCCGTTGGTACTTATTCACGCATCCATCGTATCCACAACGATCGTACGCCTGTACACAAATACTACGATGTGAAGATCGTTCCTGATTCTATCCCCGATGACACATCTAAACTGCTATTGGCCAGGATTCCCGATAAAGGTGATTATATTTCTTATGGTGGGACCTGGGATGACGGTGCGCTTAAATCAAGCCTCAGGTCATTTGGTGATTTTGTGGTTCTGATCGATACCATCCCTCCGGAGGTCAACTCGGTAAATATCGCTTCAGGAACAATCAAGTCAGACAGAAAAACCGTGAAAGTCAAGATTGAAGACAATTTATCGGGTATCAAAAAATTCAAGGCGACCCTCAACGGCTCATGGCTGCTTATGGAGTATGATGCCAAAAACAGTTTACTCACCTATACGATCGATGAGCGGCTCAAGAAAGGCCCAAACATCTTTACGGTCGAGCTCACCGATCAGAGAGATAACACTACAATTTTTAAAAAAACCCTCGTGCGGGAATAGGCTAAAGGTTTAGAAGGCTGGATTCGTAAAGGAAATATTCGGCCAGCGCTTTCCGTGTATAATTAGTCAGTCGCTTGGTTACGCTGATGGTGGAATTTTCACATTTGATAAAATGCTGGATCTCATGCATACACCGCTTTTGGAAATTATCGGCCGGAAAGATCTTGTTCACCAATCCCAGCTGAAGGGCTTCTTCTACACTGAATTCGGGTCTGAACTGATATTCCAAAGCCCTTGAATGGTGTATATATTGAGAAAGGAAGAAAGGCAATGCACCTGAAGGATGCAGTCCATATTGATTATGTGCCATCACAAAGCGAGTGCCTTCTGTCGCATAGCGGATGTCCATGCTCAACACAGCACCGATGAATGGCGTAACAATATCGCCATTGATGCCTGAAAAGCATAGTTTCCTGTATTCCGACAATACCTTGATGATCTTGTTCAGGATGTTGATCTCCCGGAAGCGAACATCCTTTTGAGCAAATTTGGGTGGGCTGTTATCGCCGCATTCTTCCTGCGGGCCGAGGATCCCTGTGATAAATTTATGGTAATCCTTTTCACCATAATTGCCTGCTTCATTGATGATGAACATGGCTTTGATTTCAAGATCTCCTTCGGTTTCTTTGATGTAATCGATAAAAAGATTGCTTTCATGGATGTCGGTCACAAGGTGGAACAGATCCTCTTTGAGGGTGATGATGGCCACATTGTCTTCAACAAGGGTTGTAAAGCTGCTTCTTTCAATGTTTTCCATGATGGTCTTTTAATTTGGTTCAGGAATAGATGTACCTCTGTTTTAAAGCATCCTTAAAGGTACAAAATATTTTCAGAGACTTAATTTTGGAGCACTTAAATGTAGCCAATTTCTCTATCTTTGCGCAATGGAAGAAACGATACTGATCCTCGATTTTGGTTCCCAATATACCCAGCTGATTGCACGACGTGTACGGGAACTGAATGTTTATTGCGAGATCCATCCTTATAACAAAGCTCCTGAGATCAATGAACACATCAAGGGAGTGATCCTTTCCGGTAGTCCCTTCTCTGTCAGGGGAGAAGATGCCCCCAATCCCGATCTGAGTGCTTTCCGCGGATCTGTTCCAACACTCGGTGTTTGTTATGGTGCCCAGCTGATGGCGCAACAGGATGGGGGAGAAGTGGCTCCTTCGGATGTAAGGGAATATGGAAGGGCTAACCTGGCATATATAAACAAGGACAGTGAGTTGATGAAAGGAATAAGCGACGGCAGCCAGGTATGGATGTCGCATGGCGATACCATCCTGAACATTCCTGAGGGCTTTGAAGTGATAAGCAGCACCCACGATGTGAAGGTGGCCGGATTCAAGATCGCCGGTGAGAAAACCTATGGAATACAATTCCACCCTGAAGTATACCATACCACAGAGGGAAGCACCTTGTTAAAAAATTATGTGGTTGATATTTGCGGATGCAGCCAGGCCTGGACTCCTGACTCTTTCATTGAAACCACCATTGCAAATATCCAGGAGACCGTAAAAGATGAAAAGGTGGTGCTCGGGCTCTCCGGTGGCGTCGATTCATCGGTAGCTGCCATATTGTTGCATCGTGCCATCGGCCCGAAGCTGCACTGCATATTTGTGGATAACGGCCTGCTCAGAAAATATGAGTTTGAGCGCGTGCTGGATTCATACAAAGGTATGGGCTTGAATGTGATCGGTGTTGATGCCAAGGACCGTTTTTATGATGCGCTGGAGGGAATATCAGAGCCGGAAGGCAAACGTAAGGCCATCGGACGCACCTTTATAGAAATATTCGACGAGGAAGCACATAAAATACAGGATGTAGAATGGCTGGCCCAGGGAACGATCTATCCGGACGTGATCGAATCAATCTCGGTGAAAGGCCCTTCTGCCACTATAAAGTCGCATCACAACGTTGGCGGACTGCCGGATGTGATGAAGCTGAAAATAATAGAGCCCCTAAACTCGTTGTTTAAAGACGAAGTACGGCGGATAGGCAAGGCGATGGACATGCCACAGCACATCCTTGGCAGGCATCCTTTTCCGGGACCCGGGCTGGGTATCAGGATCGTAGGTGAAGTGACTGCAGAGAAGATCAGGATACTGCAAGATGTGGATGATCTGTTCATCGAGGGCTTGAAAAAGCATGATCTTTACGATGAAGTGTGGCAGGCATTAGCAGTTTTGCTTCCGGTACAATCGGTCGGTGTAATGGGCGATGAACGGACCTATGAGAATGTGGTTGCCCTGAGGGCTGTGGGTTCGACAGATGGCATGACTGCCGACTGGTCACATCTTCCGTACGAGTTCCTGGCGAAGGTGTCGAATGACATCATTAACAGGGTGAAAGGCGTGAACAGAGTGGTGTATGACATCAGCTCCAAGCCACCATCAACCATTGAATGGGAATAATAAGCAATAAGCATGACCAAATACCTGCTCATCATCATACTCGCACTGGCAGCCATCACGGCTCCGGTTACACTCCTCTCCCAGGAAATCCTCAAGTCTGAGGTGATCGAAAAAATAGATGGGAAGAACTACTACATCCACACCGTGGAACAGGGACAAACCCTGTATTCTATTTCTAAGGTGTATGGCGTTCCTGTTGATGAGCTGAGGTACGAAAATCCTGATGCTAGCCAGGGGCTTGCTATCGGGCAGCTTCTAAGGATTCCGGTAACCAGCAGGGAAAAGATCATTACTGATGACCTGCGGAAGGGCGAATTCAGATACATCTTTCACATTGTGAGAAGTGGTGAAACATTGTACGGTATCTCCCGCATATATGATGTTAAGCTTGATGGTCTGAAAAAGGCCAATCCCGGATGGGAAGCAGGCTTAAGCCCGGGGCAATACGTGAAAATTCCTATGAAGGAAATGGTCGTTGCCAATCCGGTTAATAAGGAGGTCACGATAAGCGAAGTACAGCCACAGGAGGAAAAGAAGTTCTATGAACATGTGGTAAAAGAAAAAGAAACCCTCTACGGCATTGCCAGGATATACCGCATGAGTATCGATAGCCTGGCTTCTTTTAATCCCGGTCTGACGGATAAGATCTTTCCGGGCGAGGTAATTCGCATCCCGCTTACTGTTAACCCTGATAACTATATCACCCACCGGGTGCGCGAAAAAACAAAGCTGAAGAAGATTGCTACCAAGTATGCTGTATCCGTTACGGCTATGAAAGAGGCCAACCCGGCATTTCGTTCAAGAGTTTACCCGGGCGATATGCTGCTGATCCCTGTTGGCCCTCCATCAGCTACCCCTCCAGGTGATGTACAGATAGTTGTGGACACACCTGATGATACCCCAGCGGGGATTGTGAAATCCGACAGTGTTAAATGCTTCAACAGGAAGTACCCTTATAAAAAAGAGTTTAAGGTAGCGCTGATGGTGCCTTTGTATGCTGAAGAAGTCAGGGATATTGAAGTGAATTCAAGGGATGGTGATGTGGACCCATCAAAGTATAAATCCTTCAATTTTATACAGTTTTACGAAGGCTTCCGCATGGCCATGGAAGAACTGGAACAGCAAGGATTGAATGTCAGGTTGTATGTGTATGATGTCGACGAAAAGGTTTCAAAGACCATACAGGTACTACAACAACCTGAGCTTACGGGTATGGACATGATCATAGGCCCTTTCTTCAGCAGGAACTTTAAGCTGGTATCGAACTTTGCCGAAATGTTTGACATTAAGATCGTGAACCCGCTTACCCGGCGGGCTGAGGTGCTGACACATGAAAATGTATATAAATTCAAACCTTCACGGGAAGCGCAGCTGCCTATGCTCCCTGAATTTGTGAGGCAATATCATCGTGATGCAAATATCATACTGTTGAGAAACAATAAATACGAGTATGGTGATGAAATACAGGAGATCAAACAGTCGCTTGAGCAGGTAGCACCTTATGGCGTAAAGCTTGCCAACAAAGATATTTATAAGCTGATCAGGGAATATTCCGAGGCAGATACGAACCTTCTCCCCGGTGAATTGTACGCCGAGATCAATATAGAGAACAGGCTTATCCAAACTGCCCAGCTGGAAGCGGCGCCTGATGACAGTACGTTCTTTTCCAATGGTATTGCGGAGGTAGTTTATGCCGTTGACAGTGTGTACGGGATTATCAGGAATGCATCCGCAGTTCGCAGAAACCTGGTGATCGTGCTGACCAATCATGAGATACATACACCTGAGATTCTTACCAGGCTGAATGACCTGAAGGATACCTTCGATATTACTGTGGTTGGGATGCCGGAGTGGACCCTCCTCGATAACCTGGAAACCGATTATCTGCTTGATCTTAATGTGCATTTTTTCACGGATTCATATATGGATGAAGAGGATCCACGTGTTCATGACTTTATCTGGTCATACCGTGAGCGTTTTAAGACACATCCCGGAAATTATGCTTTCGAAGGTTACGATCTGGCTACGTATTTCCTGGGTGCCCTGATGCGTTTCGGTCCTGATTGTGAAGAATGCCTGCCATATTACAGGCAACATTTGCTGCAGGGGGAAATACAATTTATGCCTGCTTATCCCACAGGATACGAAAACAGGATATGGAACCTATGCCGCTACAGGAACTTTAAAATTGAAAAGATAAACCTACACTAAAGCCTTTAATATAAATTGTCATCCTGAAGAGCCCCAAGTGCTTGGGGCGAGGAAGGACCTCCAACAAGTTTGTACTACGATGAAAAAATCATTTTTAATTATCTCATTATTTTCTTTAGCTATCATCCTTTCCGCCTGCTCCAAAGTTAATAAGACTTTCTGGGAGAACGGGAGTATCAAGTCTGAGCTACCATATGAAAATGGCAAGCTGAATGGCCTTGCCAAATGGTATTATGAAGACGGGATTCTTCAGCAGGAGGTGCCCTATGTTGATGATATGATAGAAGGTACTTTGAAACGCTTTCACGATAATGGCCGGAGGGAAACGGAAGAAACCTATGTGCTTAATGTGAAGGATGGGATTGCTGTTGAGTACGATTATCCGGGAAATAGGGTTGAGCAAAAGTATTATGTCAACGATACCCTGCATGGTGTGTACAGGAAATGGTATGGCAATGGAGAATTGCAGATCTTTGGAGAATTTGTGAACGGATTGTACGAGGGGAGCTGGCTTTATTATGATGATTATGGTATCCTCATCGGAGAAGGAAAGTATGAAGCAGGCAGTGGCGTGCAGCGCTACTGGAACCCGGATGGATCCTTGCGGTCACGCACACCATATGTGAACAACCTTAAGCATGGGAAAGAGTATTACTATCTTCCTGATGGTGAGACTGAATATACTATTGAATACGAATTTGGTGAAGTTCGGAATTAACCAATTTCACATCCCGGTTTGCATCGTAAAAAAATTAAAAAAAATCTCTGTATTTTTTGTTTTAGTAAAATGAATAACTGTACATTTGCACTGTGAAATTATTCACAATGTGAATTAATAACAATTAAGCGGGTATAAATATTTTAAATTATCAGGCAATGGATTTAGAAAGAATAATGAATGATCTCGCGAAGAAACACCCCGGTGAATCAGAGTATCTCCAGGCTGTGCGCGAAGTGTTGGAATCGATCGAAGAAACAGTTAATGAAAACCCCCATTTCGAATCAGCGGGTATCATCGACAGGCTGATCGAGCCTGACAGGATACTGACTTTTAAGGTTTCCTGGATGGGCGATGACGGCAAGGTGAATGTAAACCTGGGTTACAGGGTACAGTTCAACAATGCGATCGGACCGTATAAAGGCGGACTGCGTTTTCACCCTAGTGTGAACCTCAGCATCCTGAAATTTTTGGGCTTTGAACAGATATTCAAGAACAGCCTCACAACATTGCCTATGGGCGGTGGCAAAGGTGGCTCTGACTTCGATCCAAAAGGAAAATCAGATGCAGAGATCATGCGTTTCTGTCAAGGCTTTATGATGGAACTCTGGCACATGATCGGACCTGATACTGACGTACCTGCCGGCGATATTGGCGTAGGTGGCCGTGAGATCGGTTTCCTCTATGGTATGTATAAAAAACTTGCCCGCGAACATACCGGTGTTCTCACCGGTAAAGGCCGGAACTGGGGCGGGAGCCTCATCCGTCCGGAAGCTACCGGTTACGGATCAGTATATTTTGCAAAAGAAATGCTTGCTACCAAGGGCGAAACATTCGAAGGCAAAACCGTTTGTCTTTCAGGCTTTGGTAACGTTGCCTGGGGTGCAGCCAAAAAGATCAACGATCTGGGTGGTAAGGTAGTTACTCTTTCAGGCCCCGACGGATACATTTACGATCCTGAAGGCATCTCCGACGAAAAGATCGAATATATGCTCGAACTGCGTGCCTCTAACCAGGACATCGTTAAGCCTTATTCATATGAATTCCCGGAAGCTGAATTCCATCAGGGAAAACACCCCTGGGAAGTGAAATGTGATGTAGCCATCCCATGTGCTACTCAAAATGAGCTGAACAAAGAAGATGCAGAACATCTCGTAAAGAATGGCTGTATTTGTGTTGCTGAAGGCGCCAACATGCCTTCCACACCGGAAGCTGTTGAGGTTTTCCTCGAAAATAAGATCCTCTTCGGACCCGGAAAAGCTGTGAACGCCGGTGGTGTTGCCACATCAGGACTGGAAATGTCACAAAACTCCATGAAAATTGGATGGCGTGCAGAAGAAGTTGACGAAAAACTTCACCATATCATGTGCAGTATCCACGAAGCATGTGTTACCCATGGTACTGAAGACGACGGATTCATCAACTACGTGAAAGGTGCCAACATTGCTGGTTTCCTGAAAGTAGCGAATTCAATGCTCGACCAGGGAGTGGTATAGAAGACCGAAGATCGAAGACCGAAGACCGAAAATCGAAGATCGAAGTGTGAAATAGCGTGCTTCGGTCTTTTTATTTTCTGTTCATTTCTTTGCTTGCCCAAAGAAACGAACCAAAGAAAGGGCACCCCGGTCAAGGTCTTCGATGATTTTTATTTATTTCAAATGAACTGTATCACTCAGACTGCGCCCGGGGGATTATATGAAAAGGTCTGTAGATAAAAATTGTCATCCTGACGAGCAAAGCGAGGAAGGATCGCTGTCACTTTGGCGTTAGGTTCATAGTTCCTACCTGCCAGCGATCAGATCAAAGCAATTTTGAAGCTGGTTTGTTAAGATGGATTAAGGAAGATGAGGTGGGGCTATGTTTAACGGTTTGCAAGTATGGCGCCTGGCCGTTCTTTCCTCTGATTAATATTGATTTGTACTATTTTCAATTTTCTAATTCTTTGTCTGTTTTTTTTGATTTAAAAATATTGAAGCGTTTATAAGGTTTGTTATTAATAACACTTATTGTATTCATAATTGAAAAACACACACCCATTGAAATACCTATAAAAATTAAGTAAGGTGCCATATTAATGAAGTAATTCATACTAAGGAAGTAATGCACTGCGAGACCAGGCAATATAAATACTAACCAAATCGTCAATTGAAAACGAATAACCTCATTGAAATGATCCCGTATACCTTCTACCTTATCTTTTTTAGTATGCCAAATCAAAAAAGTAGGGATAAAAAGTAGAAACAATCCGCTTAAATGAACTAATCCCAAAAAGAGTGTATCATTTTTTGCTTTTTTTTCTTTGTCTTCTGTGGACTCGTCTCCAACGAATAAACTGAAATCTACATCCAAAGCCTTTGCAATCATTTGAAGGGAGTAAGCAC
>QMPN01000122.1 GCA_003648575.1 Bacteroidota bacterium | reverse complement strand
CAGGGTTTCGAAGAAGCCATGGCAGCGCATATGGGTACCATCGCATACAAAGAAAATCGCAGGGTTTTCTGGGATCCCGTAAACGAAAAGATCGTCTAATCAACAATGAAACAGTGAAACAATGAAACAATGAAACAGTGAAACAGTGAAACAATAAAACAATGAAACGCAGGAACTTCATCAAAATTAGCAGCGCCGGAATGCTTGCCGGAATGCTTACACCCAGGCATATCCTTGCCAATATGATTCCCTCAAACAAGATTGGCCTGCAATTGTACAGCCTGAGGAACGAGATTAAAGAAGACCTGGAAGGGAGCCTGAAAAAAATATCGGATATCGGATATAAAAATCTGGAAGCCGCAGGCTATAGTGATGGAAAATTCTATGGCATGGATCCAATTGATTTTAAAACACTTATTGAAGACCTTGGTATGAGGTTGACCGCATCCCATGTTACCTTCCATAAGGATGATGTAGCCGCGGTATTGCAGGCTCACCGGGAGGTCGGGATTGATTACATCATATGGCCATGGCTGAACAATGAGCAGCGGGCAAGTATACAGAGCTATCAGGAGGTGGCGGATAAATTCAATGCCATCGGGAAGATGTGTGAAGATAATGGGCTGAGGTTCGGTTATCACAATCATGATTTCGAATTTTATCCTATTGATGATAAAATCCCATATGATCTGCTGCTAGAATCGACAGACCCAAAACTTGTTTGCATGGAGATTGATCTTTACTGGATCAACTATGCAGGCAAAGACCCGCTGCAGTATTTTGAAAACTATCCTGGTAGATTTGAATTGTGGCATGTAAAGGATATGGCAGCAGGAGAAGGAAAGGAAATGATAGAAGTGGGCAGTGGGATTATCGATTATCCTTCAATTTTCGATCATGCCACCACGGCCGGACTAAAAGAATTTTTTGTTGAGCAGGACATAATTAAGGGTGATGGGTTTGAAAGCGTGAAAAGCAGTTTCGACTTTATTAACAGCCACCTTTAATGAGCGATACGATCCATACCGGTATTATAGGTTTTGGTTTGTCGGGCAAGGTGTTTCATGCACCATTTATTCATACACATCCCGGTTTTTATCTTTCGGTAATTGTTGAACGTCATCACTATCAATCTAAAGATATTTATCCCTATGTAGATGTAATTCAGGATTATAAATACCTCCTTAAAGATAATTCCATAGACCTCATCGTTGTGGCCACCCCGAATGTATTTCACTATTCCATGGTAAGGGAATGCCTGGAGGCCGGCAAACATGTTGTTGTGGAAAAACCCTTTGTTCCGACAAGCAGCGAAGCAGATGAATTGATCAATATTTCTAGGCGGACAGGAAAAAACATTTTCGTTTATCAGAACCGCAGGTGGGATGGTGATTTTCTGACCATTAAAAAACTCCTGGAGGAGGGTAAACTCGGGGATATCAAATATTACGAAGCCCATTTCGACAGGTATAGCCCGGATATGAAACCCGGTGCCTGGAGGGATGATGTTTTGCCCGGCGGCGGTATATTGTTTGACCTGGGATCGCATCTTATCGACCAGGCACTTTGTTTGTTTGGGCTGCCGGAAAGTATAAAAGCAACCCTCAGATCTGAAAGAGCAGGAAGCCCGGTCGACGACCATTTCAATCTTGAATTGTATTATACTGATAAGGCTGCCGTACTCACAGCGGGGATGATGATAAAAAATATAGGTCCACGCTTTAATTTAGATGGCAGCAAGGGAAGTTTTTCCAAATGGGGCCTTGATCCGCAGGAGGCCTGTTTAAAAGCAGGAAATATGCCCAGAGGGGATGAGTGGGGTGCAGATGATCAAAAAAATTGGGGTACCCTGGGCACCGGAGAGGCAGTACCGCAGAAATCAATCCGGATACCTACGCAGCAGGGAAATTATATGGGTTTCTACGACAATGTTTACGAAGTAATGTTCAAAAACAAACCACAGGCAGTGCTGCCCCGGCAAGCCAGAGATGTTATCTTTATCATTGAGAAAGCATTTGAAAGCAATAAGACCGGCCGGACCATAAAAATCAAACAAACGCTATAATAAATCTCATACCCTATGGAAAAAAGTAAGAAAACCAGCATGAGCCGAAGGAAGTTTATCGGCAATGTTTCCCTGGCAACCGCCGGGGTCACCATTCTTCCCAGCCATGTAATTGGCGGATTGGGGCACCTGGCCCCCAGCGACAAGCTCAATATTGTTGGAATTGGTGTTGGCGGAGTAGGCGGAACCAATATTAATAACTGTAATAGTCAGAATATTATCGGTTTGTGTGATGTCGACTGGGATTATGCATCGGGGCTTTTCGAAAAATATCCGGATGCCAAAAAGTACAAGGATTACCGGAAGATGTTCGACGAACTTGGTGATGATATCGACGCCGTTGTCATTGCAACCCCTGACCACACCCATGCCACTACTGCTGCCCATGCCATGCGAATGGGAAAGCACGTTTACCTCCAAAAACCACTCACGCATTCAGTGTATGAGTCGCGGGTAATGAGTACGCTGGCAAAAGAATTTGGTGTTGCCACTCAAATGGGTAACCAGGGAAATTCCGCTGATGGCATCCGTCAGATCTGTGAATGGATCTGGGATGACGCCATTGGCAAAGTAACGGAAGCATACGCCTGGACCAACAGGCCTATCTGGCCACAGGGTCTTGAGCGTCCACTAGAAACTCCATCCCTGCCACCAACGCTTGATTGGGACCTTTTTATCGGGCCAGCCTCATGGCGCCCTTACAACCCCGTATACCATCCGTGGAACTGGCGTGCATGGTGGGACTTCGGAACCGGTGCATTGGGTGATATGGGATGTCATATTTTTGATCCCGTTTACAAAGCACTAAGGCTTGGAAATCCGGACTACCTGTACGGAAGCTCTACCCAGGTAAATACAGAAAGTGCACCTATTGGATCGGCGGTTCATTATGAATTTCCCGACAGGGGAAAATATGAAAAAGTTAAACTGGTACCTGTGAAAGTAAGCTGGTTCGACGGTGGATTACTGCCTCCCAGGCCTGCTGAATTGCCGGACGGAGAAATCATGGGTGATTGGAGTGGCGGATGCCTCTTTATCGGTACCAAGGGTAAGTTGATCTGCGGCGCCTATGGCCGTGACCCAAAACTCCTGCCTGAAGAGCTCGACAAAAGCTATAAACGGCCGGATCCAAGCCTGAGAAGGATCAAGGATGCAATGAGTGGTGGCCATGAGGCCGACTGGATCAGGGCTTGTAAAGAAGACCCGGCCAGCCGCGTAGAATGCAGCTCAAACTTCGCGTATTCAGGTCCTATGAATGAGGTAGTTGTGATGGGCAACCTGGCCATTCGTCTGCAGGATCTGAAACGCAAACTTAAGTGGGATGGCGAAAACATGAAGGTGACCAACATCGGTGATGATGATGAGATCAGGGTGGTAACCACCGATAAGTTCACTGTGATCAATGGTCATCCACATTTCGACACTCAATATGCAACCATTAAAGCCAAACCTGCTGCCGAGGAGTATATCAGGCACACATACAGGGAAGGCTGGAAACTTTAATTTCAATCAAAAAACATATTATCATGAGAAATAAAATCATATTTGCTTTACTCGCTTCATTGTTTTTTGCAGGATGCAATATGCAGGAAACCAAACAAAAGCAGGCTACAGAGGAAACTGTTATTTCAGAAGCTGTGGCCAAGCCCAACACCCTTTCGCAGGCAGAGCTTGAAGACGGCTGGATCCTTATGTTTAACGGCCTGACACCGGACATGTGGCGCTCACACAACGGTGAAAATTTTCCCAAAAATGGCTGGGAAGTTGTTGACGGAACCCTGCATGTGATCGGCTCCGGAAGAGGAGAAGCCGGTGGCGGAGGAGACGTCCTCTACAATAAGAAGTTCAGTAATTTTGAGCTATCCCTTGAATGGAAAGTCTCAGAAGGTGGTAACAGTGGCATTTTCTACCTTGCCCAGGAAATTCCCGGCGACCCGGTATGGAAAAGTGCACCCGAGATGCAGATCCTCGATAACGCCAAACACCCCGATGCAAAGCTTGGTGTGGATGGTAACAGGGCTGCAGGAGCATTATATGACCTCATCCCCGGTAAATTTGAGGCGGTTAAGCCTGCCGAAGAATGGAATCAGGCCAGGCTGATGGTGTACAAAGGTACCGTGGTCCATACCATGAATGGAGAAAATGTGCTGGAATACCACCTATGGACCGATGACTGGAAGGCCATGGTGGGTAATAGTAAGTTCAAGGATTATGAACACTTCATGAACCCCGCCCCTGAAGGCTATATCGTGCTCCAGGATCATGGTGATGATGTATGGTTTCGGAATATTAAGATTCGGGAATTGTAGATATTCGAAGGAGATAGAAGAAGTAAAAAAGCCCTCCCGAAAAATCGGAAGGGCTTTTCTTGTGGTGCCACTCGGAATCGAACCAAGGACACACGGATTTTCAGTCCGTTGCTCTACCTGCTGAGCTATGGCACCCTGGGTTTAAAGCGACTGCAAAGATAAAACAGAATATTTATTTTTAAAACCTTTTTGTTAATTTTGCTGTAATATACTTATTATCAGCTCTTTTTACCATGGATAGTTGTTAATAACTATGCCTTTTCCGGATTTTCCGAACGGAAAATAACTACCTTTGCACCAGCTTTCTGATCCCCCGAGTTATGAATCTAGTCATTGATGTTGGAAATACCCTGGTCAAAATTGCAATCTTTGACCGTCAAAAAATCATTCATCATACCAGCTATTCCGATATTCAATTGGGTGAGATCGACAAGATGCTGGAACTGTTTCCTGATATCGATGCTTGTATAATCGGCTCGGTAAGAACGCTCCCCGAAAGCTTCACAGAAGAGATTTCAAAGAAAGTTTCACTATATATTCTCGGCCCTGAAAGTAAGCTACCGGTTGGTCATCAATACAAAACTTTCGATACGCTTGGTGCCGACAGGATAGCCGGTGTTGTGGCAGCAAATCATATATATCCGGGTAAAAATATACTACTCATAGAGACCGGAACCTGTATTACCTACGATTTTATCGATGATAAGGGAATATATCAGGGAGGAGGTATTTCACCGGGTATTCACCTCCGCATGACCGCCCTGCATAATTTTACCGATAAACTGCCGTTAGTAGAGCCTGTGGGCAATCCCGCCCTGATTGGAAACACAACGGAGGGCTCCATTCAATCTGGCGTGATCAATGGTGTTAAGGCTGAAGTTTGGGGGATCATTGCACTCTATGAGCGTGATTATGAAAATTTAATAATTATTTTAAGCGGCGGCAACCTTGATTATTTTGATAAAAACCTAAAAAATAACATCTTTGCAGTCCCAAACATCGTCTTAACGGGCCTCAATATAATTTTTGAGTTTAATGATAAGAACTAAAGCCGCTCCCTTACTCATTTTATTGCTGTTGTTTTTCGCTTCCGAAACAACATGGGCCCAGGCCAGGATAAGCTCCCCTTATTCCCGTTACGGAGTTGGAGAATTATGGTACAACAATTACAGTACTGTTTTATCGGGTATGGGTAATGTGGGCCTGGCTATCCGCAGCGATAATTATCTGAATATCAAAAACCCAGCTTCTTATACCGGATTTGACACAACGTCATTCTTGTTCGATATATCCGGGCTGGGATCATATAACACACTCAAAACCACAGATATAAGCCAGGGCGCCGATTATGCCTCCCTGGGGTACATTTTATTTGGTACACCGATAACCAGGTGGTGGAAAGCCAGTTTTGGCCTGATACCATTTAGTAATGTCGGATACACAGTATATGATGAGAAAGAGGTTGAAGATGTTGGTAATGTCAGATTCATATATGAGGGTGATGGCGCATTGAACCAGTTTCATATCGGTAATGCTTTTCAAATCACCAAAAACCTGTCTGTCGGGATCAACGCATCATATATCTGGGGTGTTATAGACAGGCGCCGGCGTGTTACATTCCCCGATTCCCTGAGTATGCTCAGCACACGAATCGATAATTTCGATCACATCTCTGATGTAATGTTTGAACTCGGGGCACAATATTTCATCCCGCTGGATAACGGCATGGAAATAGGAACCGGGCTTGTATTTAAACCTGGCATGCAGCTTAATGCAACCAGGAAATATATTGCCCAGAACTATTTTGGAAGTGCTGATCAGAACCTTGAGCTTCCTCGTGATACCGTAGCTTATAACCCATCCCAAAAGGGAACCCTTGATTTTCCTATGGGATTTGGTGGCGGAATCTCCCTCAGAAAGAACAACCAGTTTCTGGTTAGTATGGATTTTAACTGGAGAAACTGGGAACAGTATAAGTCATACGGACGTTCTGACTCGCTTCAAAACAGCTATTCCTTTCACCTTGGAGGTGAATATATTCCTAAACATAATAGTATTACATCTTACTTTCACAGAGTTAGATACAGGCTTGGCTTCAGGTATGAAAATACTTACCTGGAAATCAATAACACGCCTATTAAAGAGTTTGGTATAAGTTTTGGACTAGGTTTACCGTTCAGGCGGTCTAAATCAATGCTTAACTTTGCTTTTGAGTTTGGAAACAAGGGAACCGTCGAGAACAACCTCGTCCAGGAAAATTTTGTTAAATTTACCTTTGGACTCTCGATATACGAAAGATGGTTTATTAAAGCCAGATATAGATAACAAATATAAAACACAAGAACATGAAAATCAGGTTCATATCATTATTGCTAACAGTGGCGCTGACCGCCGGTCTTTCTTTAACATCAAAGCTTGCCGCACAGGGTAAGTATGGTGCAACACCGGAAGACAGTGTCGAATGCATAATGAATCTTTCCCTCTACAGCGAGTTTTACAAGCAATGGAAGAGTAGCGGTTATAAGAATACCGCCATTAATGATGCTTACGGGCCATGGAGAGAGGTATACAATGGCTGCCCCGGGGCAAGGATGGGAACCTATGTTGATGGTGTTAAAATGCTACAGTTTTTTATTAAGCGTGATAAGGTAGCCGAATCAAAGAATGCATATATCGACACCCTGATGATGGTATATGAAACCCGTATCGAATATTTTGGTAAAGAGGGTTATGTGTTGGGAAGAAAAGGTGTTGACCTTTACCAGCTCAGAATCACAGATTATGAAGAGGCTTATGGGGTCCTGACAAAATCTGTCGAACTTGATGGCGATGCATCTAAACCCGATGTTCTGGTCTTCCTGATGAGGGCCACCAAGAAGATGATCGAAGAGGGAAAAATCGAAGAAGACATCATATTCGATAACTATGATGTTTGCAGTAAGATCATTGAGGTGAACCTCGAAGCCAATCAGGCTGATGAAAGAAGGCTTGCTAACTGGGAAAATGTCAGAGGAAACATTAATCTGATATTTGAACCTTTTGCAACCTGTGAAGCGATCATTAAGATCTATACTCCAAAATTCCAGGAAAATCCGGATGACCTCAAAATGCTGAAAAAGCTTACAAGGCTGCTCGATAGAAAAAAATGCACTAATGACCAGTTGTACTTCGATGCCACCGTTAAGCTTTATGACCTGGAGCCTTCACCTGAATCAGCCTACCTGATTGGTAAAATGCTGATGAAGAACCAGAAATACAGCGAAGCGATCGATTATCTTAAAGAAGGTGAACAGATCGATGACAGCGAAACCAGAGCTAATTGCTTTTACTATATTGCAGAATGCTACAGGATGATGAACCGTTTTTCTTCCGCCAGGACCTATTATGTGAAAAGTGCAAAAGAAAGACCTGCTGACGGAAACCCATATATTATGATCGGCGATATGTATGCAGCAAGTAAAAACTGTGGCGGTACCGAGCTTGAGAAAAAGGCTATTTACTGGGTGGCTGTCGACAAGTACGTAAAAGCAAAGCAGGTGGATCCTGAGATCGCTGATGTAGCCAATGACAGAATCCGGTCTTATTCAATATACTTCCCTCCCAAGGAAGACATTTTTTTCCACAACCTGAATGAGGGGGATGAATATGTTGTTGAGTGCTGGATCAATGAAAAAACCAGGATCCGGGCTGCAAAGAATTAACCAATACTAATTTGAATTGAGACACCTTTTAAGGGAATTCAAAACTTATTATTTCATTCAAAGCATTGTTATTGCTGCGGTAATTACAATGCTTTTTGCGTGTAAGAATGACCTGCAGGAGATTGCAGCCATGGATTTCTCCTCCGACACCATCCCTGATGTTTCTGCACGGAACATCGATTTCACTTTCAGCGACTCAGCCATGGTGCAGGTGCGCCTGACCGGACCGATAATGCATGCCTACGAAGGCGACGATGCATATATGGTCTTTCCGGATGGTTTCATGGTAGAATTCTATGATTCGGCAATGTGTGTTACAACCACCATAACAGGACTTTATGGCATCCACTTTCGTGAAAAGGCTTATATGGAAGCAAGAAAAAATGTGGTCGTAACAAACTACGAGACAGGTGAACGCCTGGATACGGAAGAACTCATCTGGGACCAGAAAAAGAAATTGATTTATTCAAATAAATTTGTGAAGATCACCTCTGAAGACGGGGTTATTTTTGGGGATGGCCTGGAGGCAGAACAGGATTTTTCCAAACGCCGCATTATAAACCCCTCCGGGGAAATTGAAGTAAACGAAGAGGAAGAATCGGGAAATGATGGATAATATAATGATCATATTCATAACCCTCCTGGCGTCTGCCTTTTTCTCAGGTATGGAGATTGCTTTTGTCAGCTCCAACAACCTGAAGATCGAGCTCGACAGGAGCAAAGGCCTTCTATCAGGAAAGATCCTTTCACGATTTAATCAGCACCCTTCAAAATTTATTGGGGCGCTGCTGCT
>QMPN01000121.1 GCA_003648575.1 Bacteroidota bacterium | reverse complement strand
TTTATTCATGATAAATATAATTGAGCAGGATGTCCCTGTTCTTTTCGTCAATTTCCAGGAGATTGGAGATCAGCCATCCGCTGTTATATCCGGCACGATTGAAGTATGTAAGCTCGAAATACCATCCGTCGATCTGGAAAAAATGGAATTTCAGGTCTTTTACCGTTTTAAACTCCAGCCTCCCTTTTTTTATCTCATAAAAGAACAAAGATAGGTAATCAGGCTGAAAATACTTGTTGCCAAAATATTCCAGGCTGTCGCTTTCATTGAAAACCCTGAAAATATTCATAAAGCCAACTTCATGGCTTAAAGGGTGGAGGAATTTGCTGTCGTTGAAGTTGCTGTTGTCAGGTTTTTTGAGCAGATCGTAGAAAGGCTCGAAATATACTCCGTCGATAACCCATTTAGACCCTACTACTTCTTCCTGCAGCACAAGGAAAAGGGTAAGCTCCTGTTCCCGGCCTTCATATATAAACAAGGTATTCAGTTCGCACAGCCAGGCACCGCCATGGAAATCAAGAAATACCGGCTTGTCTTTATCGAGTACCAGCTCTGAAAAGTTTTCTTTGCCTGCATCGTTAAGTATGCTGCTTTCGAGGTTAAAAAGCGTTGGAACATATTTCTTCCGGAGCTTGTAGGTGCGAAAGTCCCTGTCTTTTTCATAAAGGCGTTCCCCCTGCTTATCTTCTTCCCCGTTAAACCTCCTGAAAAACTGGTTTACCTGCTTGGTTTCGGCATACAACGCTGTTTCGTCATATTTGAAATCACCAAAGGTCTGGCTTTGGGCATGGCATGGAATGAACACCAGCAAAAAGAATATTGCCGGGGCAAAGATCATTTTAAGCATGAGGAGTTATTTTGTGGTTTCAACAACCCTGATATCGCCAAGCAGGACATCCCAGAAGCCGATGAGCTTGCCACCGATCTGGGTTTGTTTTCTCTCCACATAAACGGTGATGTCTTTTTTGGTGACATCCTTATATATGAGCCCGTCGTCGGAGGTGCCCTCAAAGCGCTGGAAGATGGTGATCACCCCCACATAGCGCCCATCGGGTTGAAGTTCAAGGTCGCTGATATATTGTATGTTGAACCATTCGATCTTGACTTTGTCGTAGTTCAGCAACATCAGCCTTTCCAGGTATTCCCTGATGGCATAATAAATTACTTCTTCCCTGCTGAGGGATGATACGCCCATCTGAGCCTCTTCAACAAATAGCTCCAGGGTACGGTCGATAACCCTTTTGGCTTCTGAAAAAGGCGTTTGCTTGTTGCCGATAATACTGATGTATTTTCCAAGGTCGCGGATCTTTTCCATGGCCAGACTGTCGATGGCGCGTTTTCGCTCTGGGCTGATATCAGTTTGGGCTTGAGTGGTATAACTAAAAGCCATACCGGTCATTATGATAAGAATCAGGCTAAATCTCTTCATTTTTAATAATCCTTTTTAATAAGTTCAAGTAATTTGATTTTACCATTATCATCGTACTCGATGTTCTCGATTTCATTAAGGTTCTTTTTCTGGTCCTTCAGGTATTCCAGGTATTTCTTCGCCGTGGTGGGCCTGTCGTAATCGACAAGGTCGCCTTCCTGGCTTATGATGATCAGTACCGGTGTGTTGGGGCCTGCAAAAAGTTTGAGGGCTTCGTTCATCTTAATGTTGGCGTTTTCAACGCTGGAAGCACCGGCAACAAGGGCAAAATAATCAGCCAGCGAGAGGCTGACTGCCTCCGTTTTCTTTTTATTTTCCTCCTCCCATTTCTTGCGCATAGCTTCCTTTTCAGCTGCTATGACTTCTTCTGCCTGCCTGGTCAGGGCGAGTATCTCCGGCTCATTGATGTTCATGTCTTTCACACGCTGGAGCTTGCTTTCTTTCTCCGGCAGGCTCATGTTGCCTTCATCATTAATGATTGACAGAAGATCTTGCTTTGCAGTTTCCACTGTCCTGGCATATTCTGCAGCTGCCTGCTCACGAGCCAGTTTTTTCTTACTCTTGCATCCTGCCATTCCTGAACTCAGGCTCAGGGCGATCATCAGCAGAAAGGTAATTTTAAAGATTCTCTTGATCATCTTATTTTTTGGTGTTAACGGTTTAAAAAAGAGCTGTTGCAATTTTTGTATTACAACGCACAAAACTATTTAAAATTTCATTATGAAACAGAAATTGTGCCGAATTAGAATTAACAGGCTTTTGTGGATAATTAGTGTGCTTTTTCAATAAGAAATATTTTCTTGCTAATTTTGCGGCAGCCGGTTGACAGTTGACAGTTGACGGTTGACAGTAGAAATAACTATGAAAAAACTTCATGAAGCAGTAGATTTTCTTCAAAAAGCAGGTTTCGACAATCCCGACCTTGGCATTATACTCGGCACAGGCTTAAGCAAGATGGTCGACAGTATCGATATCCGGTACAGGATACCATATGAGGAGATCCCTCATTTTCCCGTTTCAACGGTTGAGTTTCATCGTGGTGAGTTAATATATGGTGAGTTAGAGGGAAAAATGGTGATGGCCATGCACGGGCGCTTCCATTATTATGAGGGTTACAGTCTGCAGGAAGTCGTTTTTCCCGTCAGGGTGATGAAGCTGATGGGCATCAGGACTTTGCTGGTTTCCAATGCCTGCGGCACCATGAACATGGATTTCAAGAAAGGAAGCCTCATGATGTTGACTGATCATATTAACATGTTGGGCGATAACCCTTTGATCGGACCGAATTATGATGAACTTGGCACACGCTTTCCGGATATGAGCGAACCGTACTCAAAGGAGCTAAATGATATGATGAGGCAGATCGCCGTGGAGCAGGGCATTACTTTGCACGAAGGAGTATATGTTGCTTTTCCCGGCCCCATGCTTGAAACACGTGCCGAATACCGTTATCTCAGGAATATTGGTGCAGATGTAGTTGGCATGTCGACAGTTCCTGAAGCCATTGCTGCCAAACATATGGGGCTTCCGTGCGCTGCAGTGTCAGTAATTACAGACGAATGTGATCCGGATAACCTCGCAGTGGCAGATATCAAGGATATTCTGAAGACAGCAGCCGTGGCTGAAAAAGATCTGATAGTGCTTTTTGAGGAGATGGTGAGACAGTTGACGGTTGACAGTTGACAGTAGGCAGTACGCAGTAGGCATGAACTTTAGTCACTTTAGCTCACTTTAGTCACTTTAAGTACTTTAATCCAACTTCAAAACCTTCCCAGCCTGGGCTTTCGAACCTTCCTCCATTTTATTTTTCTTATACAACTGCCTCAGCTGAATGCCATAAAGTTGCGAGATGTAGTGCATGCTTTCGCCTGCTTTCACCGTGTGCGTGCCGGCCTCCTTGTTCTTTTTGTTTTTCTTTTCGATGTATAGCATTTGTCCTTCCTTCAGCTGCGCTTTTTTATCCACCTCATTATATTTTGGCAGTTGCCAGGAATAGATCTCAAAATCGGCGGCGATATCGGAGAAGTTATCACCGGCAGTAACAAAAATAAATTTTACACCATTGTTTATATATACCTTCCGTCCGGTTTCCCATATCTCCACAAGTTCATAGGATGCAGGTACAGGGTATATTACAGCTTCAGTCACAACAGCTTCGGAAACTGCCGGCTCATAAGGCTTTTCAGTGAGGTATGTGGGTGTGATCCCCTTATCGAATTCGTGTAAATTGTTCTCTTCGATGATCTTGATCAGCAGTTGCGGATATTTGGGATTTGTAGCATAGCCGGCTTTTTTCAATCCACGGGCCCAGCCCTTGTAATCCATTATGTCAAGTTTGAACAGATCCGCATACCGGTCCCTGGTAGTCAGGAATAATGAATGGTCACGATATGAGTCATCGGGTGATTTATATTTCCTGAAACACTCGTTCTTTGCATCGTCATCCATATGGAATGTCTTGCCGTTCCAACCCTTGTGGCACTTGATGCCAAAGTGGTTGTTGGCCTTGCGTGAAAGCTCGCTGTTTCCGCTGCCCGATTCCAGTATTCCCTGTGCCAGGGTGATAGAAGCCGGTATGCCGTATGCCTCCATCTTGTCCATGGCGACATCTTTATAGGTGAGTATATAATCCTCAACAGAGATCTTATGCTGAGCTGACAACCCAAAGCCTCCCAGAAACAATACTAAGCCAATTATAGTTGATCTGATTACCATTGACTGCAAAAATATCATTTGATTTTTAATGTATTTATTAATTGAAGCGTATTTATTCACAAGTTATTGTTTATTTCCCCAGGCTTTCCCCGGACTTAAGTCCGGGGAAAGCGGTAACTTTGCAAACGTGGACCTGATAAGACAATACTTCCCGGACTTAACTAAGGAACAGGATGAGCAGTTTGCAAAGCTGCAAGAACTTTATGAATACTGGAACGAGCGCATTAACCTGATCTCCCGCAAGGATATCGACAAGCTGGAGGAACGGCATATCCTTCATTCCCTGGCTATTGCAAAGATCATTAATTTTAATCCGGGGACGAAAATTCTGGACGTTGGCACCGGTGGAGGCTTCCCCGGTATACCGCTTGCCATCATGTTCCCCGACTCCTCCTTTCTGCTGGTTGATTCTATCGGGAAGAAGATCAAAGTTGTGAACGAAATAGTGAATTCCCTTGGTATTTCCAATGTACAGGCAATGCAGATAAGGGCTGAGCATGTGGATGGGCGCTACGACTTTATCGTAAGCAGGGCTGTCACAAAATTCCCGGTTTTTCTTAAGTGGGTTAGGGGGAAAGTAAGGAAAAAGAATTTCAATACCTTAAACAACGGGATATTGTACCTGAAGGGTGGTGATATGGAAGAAGAATTGAACAGCATCAATGTGCGATATGCCATTTACGACCTGGATATAAATTTCCCCATGGAATTTTTCCACACTAAAAAGCTGGTATATATACCGCTTTCACGTTAAGTTGAAAAATAAAATGTTCAGGTACAGATTGTCCTGCAATATTTTATCTATATTCGCCTTCTCTAAAATTCAAGTATCAATTCAAACAATATTATTATGACAGAAAAAATGGTAAAATCTCTAAGGGATTCTAAAACAACTCGTTGGACTGCAGTAGTTTTGGCATCTTTAGCAATATTTGGTGCCTACTATTTCAACTATGCTCTTTCTTCTATTAAACCAATGCTGGAAAGCATCCTTGGCTGGAACAGCGAGGATTTCGGAACCTATACATCTGCATATGCATGGTTTAATGTTTTTCTGTTCATGCTCATCTTTAGTGGATTCATTCTCGATAAATTAGGGATAAGGAAGACCGGACTCGGGGCTACACTGGTTATGTTTGTTGGTACTGCTTTAAATTACTGGGCGGTCTCACATCAATTTCCTGAAGGATCTGTTGTTAACATCCCTTTGCTGGGTGAGATGAAGTTACAGGTTTTGCTTTCATCTCTTGGTTTTGCAATTTTTGGTGTCGGCACAGAAGCAATAGGAATCACGATTTCAAAGGCTGTAGTGCGCTGGTTTAAGGGTAAGGAGATGGCACTTGCAATGGGCATGCAGATGTCTATAGCCCGACTGGGAACCTTGCTGGCATTAGCTATTTCATTGCCTCTGGCAAAGAACTTTACGGTAACTGCACCAATTCTGTTTGCATTAGGAGTTATGATGCTTGGTGTTCTCTCCTTCATTCTTTTCTCAATTCTTGATGTTAAACTGGATAAATCGGAAAAGTCAGTTGGTGTCATTAATAAAGACGATGAATTTAAAATTAAAGATATTATATTGATTATCAGTAATCGTGGATTCTGGTATATTGCTATTCTTTGTGTATTGTTTTATTCGGCAGTGTTTCCCTTTTTGTTTTATGCCACTGACCTGATGATAAATAAATACAATGTCAGCCCTTATCTTGCCGGACTGATCCCAAGTTTATTACCATTTGGCACCATTATTCTGACACCTGTGTTTGGTGGTATTTATGATAAATTTGGTAAGGGGGCTACGATTATGATCATTGGATCAATGATATTGATCTTTGTGCATGGCGTATTATTTATCCCATCAATTACAACATGGTGGGTTGCAGCGGTTATGGTTCTTGTCCTTGGAGTTGGGTTTTCGCTTGTCCCATCGGCAATGTGGCCCTCCGTGCCAAAAATTATTCCTGAAAAGCAGCTGGGAACTGCTTATGCCGTTATTTTTTGGATACAGAATATAGGTCTGTTGTTTATACCCCTGCTTCTTGGTATTGTTTTGAATACAACTAATCCGGATGTTTCACCAAATAAAATATTAGTCAAGGGAGCTATTGAAAAGGCTTTCAAACAGACACTGGAAGGTAATTCCTTTACAGAGAAAGAGATTACTAAAGCGATTGATAAAGCTACCGAAACGGCTGTCGATTCTATCGTTCAATATGCAACTTACCAGCCAATACCATATGAGGATGTCGATACTAATTATTTAGCCGTTGCAATTTATTCGAGCATTTCTGAAGGTATTAATAATATCGACTTCTCAGGAGAGAAGGATTTGGTTTTGCAAAATGTAATACATGCCGGTGAACGAAATGCTTATCAGGCTATCGAAAAGGAGAAACTTAATCTCAGGTATGATTATTATTATGATATGATGATATTCCTCTCTCTCTCGATATTATCATTGCTGTTTGCTTTCTTACTTAGAATTGAAGATAGAAAGAAAGGATATGGCCTGGAAATGCCGAACATCGTGAAAGAGAATTAAAAACTTTATAAATTAGAATACAATGAGTGAAGAAATAAGAAATCTGAAACCACAAGCACTGTGGGAGAACTTTTACAAGCTTACCCAGGTTCCCAGGCCTTCAAAGCACGAAGATGCCATACAGGCCTTTATGATGGAGTTCGGGGAAAACCTCGGACTGGAAACCTTCAAGGACGAAGTAGGGAACATCATCATCAAAAAACCTGCTACTCCCGGTATGGAAGGAAAAAAAGGAGTTATCCTCCAGGCCCACCTTGACATGGTCCCGCAAAAGAACAGTGGCACTGACCATAATTTCGAAACAGATCCCATCGATACATTTATTGATGGTGACTGGGTGAAAGCAAGGGGCACAACTCTGGGCTCCGACAATGGTATTGGTGCCGCGGCTGCTATGGCCGTGTTGCAGGATAAAGCAATGGTGCACGGGCCTGTTGAAGGCCTGTTCACTTCTGACGAAGAAACCGGTATGACCGGTGCCAATGGCCTTATAGCGGGGCTGCTGGATGGCGATATCCTGATGAACCTGGATTCAGAGGACGAAGGCGATCTCTATATTGGTTGTGCCGGTGGTGTCGACACAGTTGGTGTTTTCAATTATACCGAAGAAGCTGTTTTTGCCAATGCAGCTGCCTTTAAAATCAGTGTGTCAGGGCTCAAGGGCGGGCACTCAGGACTCGATATCCACCTGGGCCGTGGCAATGCCAACCAGATCATGAACGGACTCCTTATGGAAGCTGCCGATAAGTTTGGTTTAAGGCTTGCAGGCGTTGATGGCGGAAGTCTCAGGAATGCCATCCCGCGTGAGTCATTTTCTGTTATAGTGGTACCTGAAGCAAACAAGGATGCTTTCCTTGCATTTGCCGCAGACTATGAAAAGGAAAACCAGGCAACTTTTAAGGAAGCTGATCCGGGATTGCAGATTGAAGTGGAAAGCACAACTATGCCGGGCAGTGTGATTGATGAGGCAAGCACCAAAGGTTTATACCGGGCAGTGGATAAATGTCCGAACGGTGTGATCTCCTTTGACAAGAATATGCCTGATGTCGTAGAAACATCAACCAATCTTGCCGTGGTAAAATCGAATGATGGCGTGATTGAAATGGCCAGCCTGCAAAGGAGTGCCGTTGATGCCGATAAAGACAAGATCGCGAAAGTCATTTTCGATGTTTTCACTGAGGCAGGAGCCAGAGCAGAGAATTCAGGTGACTACCCGGGCTGGAAACCCAATGTAGATTCCGCCATACTGAAGGAAATGAAAGAAGTGTACAATAATAAGTATGGGAAAGTGCCTGCAGTGAAGGTGATCCATGCAGGACTGGAATGTGGTATCCTCGGGTCTGCTTATCCCGACTGGGATATGATCTCTTTCGGGCCTACGATCAGAAATCCGCATTCACCTGCCGAGATGGTGAACATCCCTACTGTTGCGATGTTCTGGGATTATCTGGTTGAAACCTTAAAAAATATTCCTGCTAAATAATTTGTTATAATTAAAAAAAGGTCTATTTTTGCACTCCCAAAATTCAGCATAAAATGAAAAGAACATTTCAGCCATCGAACAGGAAAAGGAAAAACAAACACGGATTCAGGAAGAGGATGTCGACTGTCAACGGACAGAAGGTTATCAAGGCCCGTAGAGCGAAAGGCAGGAAGCGATTATCTGTTTCGGATGAGATGAGATAAAACTCCAAAGCCCTGCTGCAAAGTGGGGCTTTTTTTATTAAAATTATGGAAATAAGGAACATAGCCATCATTGCCCATGTGGACCATGGAAAAACAACCCTGGTTGACAGGATACTGCACCAGGTGAAATTATTCAGGGATAATCAGGAAGTGGAAGACCTGATCCTAGATTCCAATGACCTGGAAAAGGAGAGGGGGATCACCATTCTGGCGAAGAATGTCTCCGTAAGATATAAAGAAACAAAGATCAATATTATCGATACTCCCGGGCACTCTGACTTCGGAGGTGAAGTTGAACGTGTATTAAACATGGCCGACGGAGTACTGTTACTCGTTGATGCTTTTGAAGGGCCGATGCCGCAAACGCGCTTTGTATTGCAAAAGGCACTGGAGATGGGCCTGAAGCCAATCGTAGTGGTCAATAAGGTGGATAAACCAAATTGTAATCCTGAAGAAACCAATGAGAGTGTCTTTGATCTGATGTTCTCCCTCGATGCCACAGA
>QMPN01000120.1 GCA_003648575.1 Bacteroidota bacterium | reverse complement strand
ACTGGATGCTGGTTACTGGTTACTGGTTACTGGATACTGGATACTGGATACTGGATGCTGGTTACTGGTTACTGGTTACTGGTTACTGGTTACTGGATGCTGGTTACTGGTTACTGGTTACTGGTTACTGGATACTGGATGCTGGATGGCTATTTTATTAACTTTATACCAGATAAACAAAAAACTATGAAAAGCTTCAACAAATTTCTTATCCTGATTGTTATAATAATCGGATGCGGCTCACCGGGCAAGCAGGACGCTCAGAAAGACCAGCCTATAGTAGAAAACAATACAGAACAAATTATGAGCGACACAACACCCAAGGTTACAGGTATTGGCGGAATATTCTTTAAATCGGAAAACCAGGAGGAAATACGGGAATGGTATGGCAAAAACTTAGGCCTGGCTATCGATCCTTACGGCTCAGCTTTTGAGTTCAGAAATGCCAATCGTCCGGATGAGATCAATTATCTCAGATGGAGCCCCTTCGATTCAGCCACCGATTATTTCGAACCCTCGGGAAAAGAGTTCATGATCAATTACAGGGTGCAAAATATCGAAGGACTGGTTAGAAAGCTCCGCGAAAACGGTGTTACCATCGTCGACAACATCGAAGAATTTGAATATGGAAAATTCGTTCATATTATGGATCCGGAAGGAAATAAAATAGAACTCTGGGAACCTATCGACAAGGTCTTCATTGAAATGGGTGGAGAAACAACGAAGTAATTAATCCTTTTTTAAAGAATTGGGAGATAGGGTTCTGGATACTGGATGCTGGATATTGCTTACTGCATGCTTCCTTCAGCAGTAACCTTCTTTGTAAATTCCTGTAAATTAAAAGTCAGCGTTATGTAATTGGGTGATCCCGCCAGGTGGTACGTGGAACGGGCATAGCTGAAGTGGAACTTGGAGACCCTGATGCCGATACCCCAGGAAAATCCTACGGTAGATTTCTTGGTTGTGACCTGGTTGTCCTGACGGCGTCCATAGTTGTACCCTCCACGCAAACTCAGGAAATTCGTAATATTCAACTCGGCCCCGAGTACGATATGCCGCATAAGCTTATCTCCGAAATCTACGAAGCCACTTTGTGTGTTTTCCTCCCCGGTAATAGGATCAGTATTCTCAGAAACTACGTACGGATCCTCATAGGTCAGGTCCCATTCCTGCATGGTGTGGTATAAAAACGAGAATCTCAGTGGCAGGTGTTTCAGTCCCTGAGACAATCCAAGCTGTAATTCGAACGGCAATGGATGTGTTTGTCCACTGTAATAAGATCCAAGCTGCAGTCCTATATTCCGGGCTACAATCGAGGCTGTAAAGCCAGCCTTCTCATGAATGTAAGATCCTGATACATCTACAGCGAGCCCGAAAGAATTGTAAGATTCAAAAGAAGAATATATCCCTTTAATATTGGCCCCTATACTCCAATGGGGGCTCAGCCTTCTGCCCCAGCCTATATTCAGGGCATACTCACCCGCGCTAAAAGTTCCATTACGCTGGCCTGTTTCATCAGCCCGATCAAACTGTCCGTAGTTAATGAACTGCAACGTAGCCACAAAGGTTCCCACTTTTGTGAAGTTCCGGGCATACTGGGCATAACCGTAATTGATGTCGGTATAGTAATCAACAAAGCTGAACCCAAGGTTGTTGTGCATACTCTCACTAATCAGCGAGGGATTTGCAAGGGCAAGTGTTATGTCGTTATCATATATAGCCAGATAATCTCCTCCCATGGCTGCAATGCGAGCAGAGTTGGGTAGGTTTAGGAACTCGAATGTGCTTTCGCCACCCCGCTGCGCGTGGGTTTGCGGAATGATGAAAAGGAAAGCAACAAACAGGAGTAAAGTATATCTATATTTCACTTGCAAAGCTTCAGGTATCTTTAAGTATTACTAAGAAACGCGTATGCCTGTATATTATTATATCTTTCAGACGAGGAATTTCCAAAATCGTTGTCCAAAAATATAAAAAAACCAGTTTCAAGTAACTAGTGACCAATAAAGGCTCACCTCGTTCTGATCAAGTTATGATTTCGAACGAATAAGGTTCAATGCACTTCCTGCTTTAAACCATGCTATCTGGTTCTGGTTATAGCTATGATTTACAGGGAAGGAATCTGTATTTCCATTGGCATGCTTCAGCGTCACTGTCAATTGCTTGCCCGGTTGGAAGTCGGTCAACCCAGAAATATCGATACGGTCGCCTTCCATCACCAGGTCGTAATCTGCTTTATTATCGAATGTGATTGCCAGCATTCCCTGTTTCTTGAGGTTCGTTTCATGGATGCGAGCAAAAGATTTCACAAGCACTGCCTTCACACCCAGGTTACGGGGTTCCATGGCTGCATGTTCCCTGGAGGAACCTTCTCCATAGTTTTCGTCACCGATCACCACACTACCCGGGCCCTCAGCCTTGTAATAGCGTGCTGTATCCGGGACTGCTGTATAATCACCGGTAAGCTGATTTTTGACCTCATTGGTGGCATCATTGTAGGCATTGACGGCACCGATGAGCATATTGTTGGAAATATTATCGAGGTGCCCGCGGTATCTCAACCATGGGCCTGCCATTGAAATGTGGTCAGTGGTACATTTTCCTTTAGCTTTGATAAGGAGATTCAAGCCTTTATAATCATTGCCATCCCAGGCTTTAAATGGAGTCAGTATCTGTAAACGATCAGATGCAGGATCAACAGTCACCTCCACGCCGCTGCCATCTTTGGCAGGCGCAAGGTAACCGGCATCTTCCACGGCAAAGCCTTTCACCGGAAATTCAATACCCTGTGGTTCTTCAAGCTTAACCTGTGTTCCATCTTCCGCTGTCAGGGTGTCCGTCATAGGGTTGAAGGTAAGGTCACCTGCAATAGCAAATGCGGTTACTATCTCCGGTGAGGCAACAAAACCATGTGTATTGGGGTTTCCATCGTTTCGTTTCGCGAAGTTCCTGTTGAAGGAAGTCATGATGGAATTCTTTTCTTGCTTGTCGGCTCCATGCCTGTCCCACTGTCCGATGCATGGTCCACAAGCATTAGCCAGCACCACCCCTCCTATCTTTTCAAAGGTATCGAGATAGCCATCGCGCTCTACAGTATACCGAACCAGCTCAGAGCCGGGAGTCACCGTATATGCTGATTTAACTTTCAGCTTTTTGTCTATGGCCTGTTGTGCCAGTGAAGCAGCACGCGTAATATCTTCATATGATGAATTGGTACAGCTTCCTATCAAACCAACTTCCATTTTTTCCGGCCAGCCATTTTTCTTAACTGCATCAGCAAATTCAGACAATGGTGTTGCCAGGTCAGGAGTGAATGGCCCGTTAATGTATGGTTCCAGTTCTGAGAGATTGATCTTGATCACCTGATCAAAATATTTCTCAGGATCAGCATATACTTCAGCATCACCGGTGAGATGGGCGGCCATTTTATCTGCTTCGGCCGCTATTTCCTCCCTGCCTGTTCCGACGAGGTATTCTCTCATCTTGGGATCATATCCAAAAACTGAAGTCGTAGCCCCGATCTCGGCACCCATATTACAAATGGTTCCTTTTCCAGTGCAGGAAATGCTTTCGGCCCCTTCACCAAAATATTCAACAATGGCACCGGTACCACCTTTTACAGTCAGTATGCCGGCCACTTTCAGAATCACATCCTTGGCAGATGCCCAGCCACTGAGCTTTCCTGTCAGTTTCACGCCTATCAGTTTAGGAAATTTAAGTTCCCATGGCATGCCAGCCATCACATCAACGGCATCGGCCCCGCCAACACCAATGGCTACCATACCCAGTCCGCCGGCGTTCACAGTATGTGAGTCTGTTCCTATCATCATCCCGCCAGGGAAGGCATAATTCTCGAGTACCACCTGGTGGATGATACCGGCACCTGGTTTCCAAAAACCAATGCCATATTTATTCGATACTGAGGCCAGGAAATCATACACCTCTTTATTGGTATCATTCGCTGTTTTCAGGTCGGCTACTGCTCCTACCTTGGCCTGGATCAGGTGATCACAATGCACAGTCGACGGCACAGCGACCTTCATTTTACCAGCCTGCATGAATTGTAGCAAGGCCATTTGTGCTGTGGCATCCTGCATAGCCACACGGTCGGGAGTGAAATCCACATAAGATCCTCCCCGTGCATAGGTCTGGGTGGCCTTTCCTTCATCCAGGTGGGAATAAAGAATTTTTTCTGTCAGTGTTAGTGGTGTACCGACCACTTTTCTTGCTGCGTCTATGCGTGATGCCATATTCGCATACACCATTTTGATCATGTCTAAGTCAAATACCATCGATAAAATTTTTTTGTGTTCTATTCGTTTCAGGTGATGCAGTATAACACCCTAAGATATTTACAAATTTAAAGCTGTTTTGTTTAATGGAATTCAAAAAAATCTGCAATGCCCGGTTAGAACTCCATCAAACCCCGTCCCGTCTTCTTGATCTTCTTCTCCTCTTTCAGATCAACAATAAGTTTGTCGAGAATACCATTGATAAAGACCTTGCTCTTTGCGGAGCTGTAATACTTTGAGATGTCGATATACTCGTTGAGCGTTACCTTGATCGGGATGGAAGGAAATTCAAGCAGTTCTGCCAGGGCCATCTTGATGAGGATAATGTCCATCAAAGCAATACGATCCAGTTCCCAGTTTTTGGCTTTTTCGTCGATCAGTTCAGCATACTCATCGCTGTGAAGGATGGTTTTCCTGAAAAGCTCGATCATAAAACCCCTGTCTTCATCTTCCCCCGCATTATCGATGATGGTGGGGATGGGAGTATATTCATCATCCGATTCCTTCATGGCTTTAAAATGCTTCATCAAGACCAGGTTGGCGGTATGATAAGCATCGAACGCCCAGTATATCGTTTTGCTTTCGTAGAAATCCTCCAGCAACTCATATCCTGTCAATGTCTTTTTTACTACCCTGGCTAAAAATTCGGCATCTGCTTCATAAGAATCCTCTTCAGACGTCATATACTTTTCGTAATAAATACTTTCTTTCATGGCAAGAAAGGCCTTCCGGACCATCCCTTGCTCCTCCGACCAGTTGATCTTCAGCTTATCATGCAATTTCCTGAAATCCCGGTTATTGCTGATCTGCTGCAATACCCTGTTCCGTACAAACTTAAAATTCGGAGCCAGGTCTTCTTCCGTAGGAAAGAACTTCTTCTTACTTTCCTCTATACGATTCTCGGTAAAATCCCGGATCTCAATCAGAAAGGATAGCTGATAAATAATGAGTTCATGTATCTTGTCTACACTGACGAGTAATTGTTTCTCACCCTTTGACAGGTCGGTATTCCCGTTCTGGAAGAAGGCATAAACTGCCTGTAAAACTTTAATTCTAAGATGCCTTCTGCTCAGCATATGATCATGAACGATGGGTTAGTAAAATATCACTACAAATGTAGAAATTTATCTGTTTCCAGCGATTGAAACTTATTAACATCTGAAGTGCTTGGATCAGCTGAATTGCTTGAATTGGGATTCTGTACTTTCCAACTTCAAGCATCCTGTTTACCGCCTACTGCAAACGACACATGCCTCTCGCCCCAAATTTTATTAACTTCGTATAGAAATAAGAGCTAAACAGGTGGAAATCCAAAACATACTTGTGAAATACTGGGGGTACTCCTCTTTCCGTCCGTCGCAGGAAGATATTATCCGCTCGGTGATGGATGGTAAGGATACCCTGGCTCTCCTGCCTACCGGAGGCGGGAAGTCGATCTGTTACCAGGTTCCCGGCTTGGCCATGGAGGGCATATGCCTGGTTGTTTCGCCTCTTATCGCTCTGATGAAAGACCAGGTAGAGAACCTCAAAAGCCGCGGCATAAAGGCTGCAGCGATACACTCGGGTATGCACCGAAGAGAGATTGAAGTAGCCATGAACAATAGTGTTTTTGGCGATCTGAAGTTCCTTTATGTCTCTCCTGAACGCCTCGCCTCAGAAGCCTTCCGTCAGAATCTCCAGCGGATGAATATCAACCTGTTAGCAGTTGATGAAGCTCATTGCATCTCTCAGTGGGGTTACGACTTCAGGCCTCCCTACCTGAATATTGCCGAGATCAGGCCATATATCAAAAATGCCCCTGTGCTCGCCCTGACTGCAACGGCCACGCCGGAAGTAATCGATGACATACAGGAGAAGCTCGAATTCAAAGAAAAACATGTATTGCAAAAGAGTTTCGAGCGTAAAAACCTATCCTATGTCGTTTTTCGGGAAGAAGACAAAGGTGGCCGTTTGCTCAAAATAGTTGGCAACGTAAAAGGGTCCGGTATCGTTTATTGCAGGAATCGCCGAAAATGCAGGGAGGTCTCCGAATTCCTGAATAAGAACGGAGTAAAATCGACTTTTTATCATGCCGGGCTTGAGCAACGAATTCGCGAATACAGACAGGACGAATGGATGAAAGACAAAAAGCCGGTGATGGTGGCAACCAATGCTTTTGGTATGGGCATTGACAAAGCGGGCGTACGTTTTGTGGTACACTATGACCTAACCGATAGTGTGGAAGCATATTTCCAGGAGGCAGGACGTGCTGGACGGGATGAAAAAAGAGCTTATGCCGTACTATTATTCGAGGAAGCTGATATCAGAAATGCAAAGCAAAACCTTTCGGTCTCATTCCCGGAGCCGGAGGTGATACGCTCAATATATACCGCACTGGGCAATTACTATCAGATACCTGTTGGCAGCGGTAAAGACCAGCAATTTAATTTCGACCTGCAGGAATTCTCTACCCGGTACAGGATGAACACCGCCACGGTATTCAGTGCCTTGAAAATACTTGAAAAAGAAGGCTTTATCCTTCTTGGGAGCGAACTGGAGAGTCCATCGAAGATCATGTTTAAGATCGATCACAACCAGCTATATACCTTCCAGGTGGAAAACCCGGCTTATGACCCATTCATTAAACTGCTCCTGAGATCGTATGGCGGACTGTTTTCAGAGTTTACCAGGATCAATGAGAAAGAGCTTGCAAAAAGGGTCAATACTACCGACGACAAGATAAGGATTGCCCTGAACAATATGCAAAAAATGGGGTTGATCATCTATGTTCCGGCCACAAGTACACCCCAGCTACTTATGATCAGCGACCGGATCGACACCAAGTCATTGAGCCTGTCGGATAAAAACTATGGAGCCAGGAAAAAAGCAGCTCTGAAAAGGATGCAATCAGTGCTGGATTATATTCAATCTACAAAGCATTGCAGAAGCCAACTGCTATTAAATTACTTCGGTGAGACCAATGTCCAGCGGTGCGGATTGTGTGACGTCTGCCTCGACAGGAATAAGATCAACGTAAGCGAGATGGAGTTCAATGAGATACTGGAGAAAATCAAGCCTGCCCTCAAAGAGAGTCCACATGCCCTTAACGAACTGCTGTTCATTGCCAAAAGCTTCCCGGAAGACAAGGTGATCAATGTAGTTATGTGGTTGGTCGACAATGAAAAGGTGGATGCAAACGAGAGGCAGATGTATTCCTGGCGAAAGCAGTTTAAAATGTTTTAAAAAAGGCATATATTTACGATATAAACAAAACCGTAATATGAAAAATCTAACGATATCCCTTTGCTTCCTTTTCCTCTTTTTATTTTTTATTCCCGGCCTCCGTTCTCAGGATAGTGAGGTATTTGTAAGCCTGGGTGGTGGTGTCAGCATCCCCCTGTCGGAATATGCTGCAACTGATTTCAGTGAGGAGTCATCCGGCTTTGCCAAAGTAGGTGGAAACTTCAATATTTTCTTTGGTTACCGCTTCAATGAATACTTCAGTCTGGCGGGATATCTCAACGGTTGCATGAACCGTTACGATTATATAAAAGTTCAGGAATGGTTTACGGAAGAATATCCGGAAACAAGTTGGATTGTTGAAAGCAAGAACTGGGGCCTTGGCGGTCTTTTGGTGGGACCTGTTGGCTCGATACCGATAGTGACCAACAAATTCTTTTTTGATGTGAGGCTGCTGGGTGGTTTTCTATATTCCTATTCTCCTGCCATATACATAACCGGGGTGGAAAGTGGTGAAAAGGACAAGATCCTGAATATCGAACAGGGCAACGCCGGAGCATGGGCCCTGGATGCTGGTGCGGGGTTTCGTTATAACCGAACGAGGAAGCAATACTTCATCCTCTTTGCCGATTATATGTATTCAGAGCCTCATTTTAGCAATATTGGCGTAAACACAGAGGTGTTTGGCTTTGAGCGCGCCGACACTTTCACGCAGCAGATCAGTACGATCAATATCAGTCTTGGTATTGGATATATCATCAATTAGACGATAAAAAGATGTAGACGATTGACCGATGTAGCGATGTAGCGATGTAGCGAAGAAATTTACCATACTTCGAATATCGTTACATCGTTAAATCTCCTAAATCGTTACATTCGTAGCTGTGACAATTTTTGATTTTTGGTATTAATATATAAGCACCAATATCATTAATCATGCGAAAGGAATTAGAAAACCGTCTTATTGAATTCTCAATCCAGATCTTTGAATTGAGCAAAGTTGTTGAGAAGGATTATTTCGAAACGTATTTATTGAATCAGCTAATGCGATCATCTGCAAGCGCTGCGTTGAATTATGGTGAAGCACAAGGCGCTGAATCCAAAAAAGACTTCATACACAAGGTCAGCCTTGTACTCAAGGAGTTGCGTGAGTCAAATGTGAATCTCAAGATCCTTGCTAAAACCGGGTCTGTATCAGACCAATCACTGATGGAAAAAGCGTCTGAAGAAAGTAAGCAGCTTGTGTCGATCTTTTATAGGACGGCGCAGACCGCAAAGAAAAACCAGGGGAATTGAGTGATGTAGGCGATTGACCGATGTAGCGATGTAGCGATGTAGCGATGTAGCGAAGGGATTTACGATACTTCGAATATCGTTACATCGGTCAATCGTCTAAATCGTT
>QMPN01000119.1 GCA_003648575.1 Bacteroidota bacterium | reverse complement strand
TGTAAAAAGCCGGGGTATTTTCTATTTTCAAAAGGAAAATAAACTCCGCTGGGAATACAGCGATCCATTCTATTACCTGATCATTTTTAACAATGATACTGTGCTGATCCAGGATGAAAACAATACGAATGTTTATGACGCAGCATCCGGGAAGATGTTCAGGCAGATCAATGAGATCATGCTCAGCATGGTGAGTGGCAGTATCCTGGAAAGCGATGATTTCGAATTTGAATATTTTGAAAAGTCTTCTTCATATAAACTGGAGCTTCGTCCGCTTGATGAAAACATGAAGGAATTTCTTTCGAAGATCCACCTGTTCATCAATAAGAAAGACATGACGGTTGACGAACTCTTAATGCTTGAAAAGTCGGGTGATTACACCCGCATCCGTTTCATCAACAAACGCCTTAATGAAGAGATTCCCCAGCATACTTTTGATCTGCCTTAGCCTTATTGCAGGCCTCCCGGGCTGCTATATGTCGAGGTACAGCAAAAGCGGTGAACTCGATATGGCGGATCCTGCTTATGCGGAGCTGATGCCTTTTTCGGCAAACTTCGACAAAGCCCTGTACAAAGCCAGGCTGGAAGTAAACGGACATGAGTTTTCCGGATTAATGATGATCAAAACTTCGGAAGGCACCAACTATAAAGTGAGCTTTTTCAGCGAGCTTGGGTTGAACTTTTTTGATTTCGAGCTGAGGGATGTCGGATCAACCAATGGCCTGAACCTTTATGTCAGGAACATCTACCCGCCCCTCGACAAAAACATGTTGCTGAATAAATTCGAAAAATACTTCAGCATGCTGCTGGCTCCGGGTCCTTCCGGTGATGTAAGGAAAACATACCTGGCACAGGAAGGCATTGGCATCATGATCCTGATGAAGTCATACAAAGGCAAAGACGGATATATCAGTACCAATCTTATTGAACCTTATAAAGAGATCGTAAATGTTGGCGGTTTATTTAAGAAGGAAAAAATCTCTATTGCACTCAGCTATAATGCCGGCGCCGACAGTCCGGAAAGCATACTTATTGATCAGCCGGGCTTTCGCATGAAATTCAGCCTTCGGTTTGTTGAATAGATTCACTGTTTCACTGTTCCACTGTTTCATTGTTTCATTGTTTCATTGTTCTTTTATCCGCCGAAGCAGGATGACCGTGATGTCGAGCCAGCCAAAACTATAAATGGAACATGAGAAAGGGGCAATGTAGAATGGACAATGATTACTTTACTGTTTAATCATTTTAACAACCGACACCACTTCCTCACTTCTAAGCACAGCGTAATACATGCCCGGTGGGAGGTGACCTGGTGACCATGTGATTTTGTGATTGCCTGCTGGCAGCAATCTGTCTTCTGTCTCAAAAACCATTTCTCCAATTACATTGTACACTTTAAACTGTACAGTGTACGGTTTTTCTAGTTCAAACTCGATAGTGGTGGTGGTGGTGAAGGGATTGGGGTAGACTGTATAATCTAATTGTTCACCGATTTCATTTTGAATGTAAACAGGTGCTACTTTGTAACCATAAAGCCCATCATGATTCCCCGCAAGCAAATAATCATTATATATATCTGTTGAACGTATTTGACCAACTGTATATGTTGCTTCTATTGACTCCCATGTATCACCAGAGTCTCGCGATAAATACAAATAAGCAGTGGAGCTTCCACCGCAAGCAGTAAAATAAGATGGACTACTAGCAAAATCTAGTATTTGTTTAGTTGAATGAACTGAAGACCAAGTATTATTGTTGTCGAGCTTAAAAATCTTGTTGTCTCCCCCCGCAAAAAAGCCATCATGGTTTGCTAGTGAAAAGATATTTCCAGTAATCCCTTGGTTTTGTGTATTCCAATTTATTCCATAATCTTCTGTCACGAATACTTTACCTCCTCCAAAGATGCTAACCATAATAGTGGAATCATCTACCGCTATAGAAGTAAGATACTCAACTAATGGATTATTGCTTAAATACACCCAATTATTACCATTATCAAATGATGCATGAAGCCCCTCATTAAATGCACCTCCAACATAAATATGTCCACTATCAATAGTCATACATGTTATATCATCTGAAAGTTGGTGAACTTCTGTCCACCCTGACCAATCTTGTGATACATAAACAAATCGACCACAAGTGCAGACTAATTGATTGGAATCAGATATCCCAATATTATCAATAACAAAATTTGGCAGGTTGTATGATAAGTTCACCCAAGATTGTCCAAAATCTGATGTTAGATATATTTTTCCGTCAATAGTCCCAACAAAAATGTTTGTGTCAGACACGTATACTTCTATAATATTAGTATCACCCAATATTTGCTCCCATTGAGCCTGTGATTGAATTGATACTATAAGAATCAACATTATTGCAATAATAGAGTACGCTGTTTTCATTGATTTCAGTATTAATTTTGAATAAAGTGTATCGTAATCCTCTCTACTGCTAAGATACAAAAAGCTTAGATATGTGTCAAAGCCGGCCCCATCGGGGCCGGATGTCGATAAAAAAAGACAGCGATTAAAAAGCAGCGCCCTGTAGGGGCGCGATAATAGTTCTGCGGGTTGAGGTGCGGCAGCTGGGGGGTCCCTCTTCACTCTCCCGAGGATTCGGGATCGCTCATCGGGATGACCGTGATGTCGAGCCAGCCAAAACTATAAATGGAACATGAGGAAGGGGCAATGTAGAATGGACAATGATTACTTTACTGTTCCATTGTTCTTTTATCCGCCGAAACTTAAGCGAAGGCGGGCACTGCTTTATTGTTGGCTGCCATGCTTTCTTCTTGCTCTGCCAGAGCGATGATCTCATCCATGAGCCGGCCAAACATGCCGAAATTAAGTTTCGAGTACTGAGTATCGAGTATCAAATAACGAGTATTTACACCATTACCCTCTCTTCGTTACAAAATTATTTCATATTAACACCTACTTTGTAACAATATATATTACTTTTATCCCTAACTTTGTTACAAAACAAGCTATATGTTTCATCGTACGATAATTGAAAATTTGAAAAAGTGGGCAAAAAAACCCGACAGAAAACCGCTAGTTCTCAGGGGGGCAAGACAGGTAGGAAAGACTACCGTAGTAGATATGTTTTCGGAAGAATTTGATGAATATATTTATTTGAATCTTGAAAAGCCGGAGCATAGAAGAATTTTTGAAGATGATTACCCTTTTGATAATTTGCTAAATCGACTCTTTTTCCATTTTGGCATTGAAAAAAATGATGCTTCTAAAACACTTATTTTCATCGATGAAATACAGAACTCACCTAAAACAATTGCTTTACTAAGATACTTTTATGAGAATGCAAATCATCTTTTTGTAATAGCCGCAGGGTCATTACTTGAAAATATTCTTGATCATAATATTTCTTTCCCCGTTGGAAGGGTTGAATATATGTTTATGCATCCATGTACTTTTCAAGAATATCTTGGGGCAATGGGAGAAAAGCAAAGTCAAAAAATATATCAGGGCCGGGAAATCCCCGCTTTTGCTCATGACAAACTATCTCAGTTATTTAAAAATTATGCCACTATTGGAGGAATGCCAGGAGTACTTAAAACCTATTCGCAAAATCAATATTATACTGCTTTAGAATCAACATACAGCGGACTAATAACTTCATACTCCGAAGATGTAGAAAAGTATGCCAAATCCTCTTCTTTGAGGCAATATATCAGACATATTATCTCAACTGCTTTTACAGAGGCGGGTGCCAGAATAACATTTGACAAATTTGGCAATTCCCCTTATCGTTCCAGAGAGATGAAAGAAGCCTTCACGACATTGGAGAAAACGATGATATTGAAATTAGTTTATCCGATTACATCCACCAAATTACCAATTCAGCCAGATATGAAAAAGAAACCACGGCTGCATATATTTGATACCGGCCTGGTCAACTTTTCATTGAGAATTTTTGACGAATTAATTTCAAAAAAATATCTTAACGAAGTATATCGAGGAAGGATTGCCGAACATATAATTGGACAGGAGATGTCGGGAACAAAATTTTCCTTAAATGATTCCCTGGAATTCTGGGTCCGTAATAAAAAAGGATCTGGTGCAGAGGTAGACTATATTGTATCCCATAAGGGTTTATTAATTCCGATAGAGGTTAAAGCCGGTGCTTCCGGCAAGTTGCGATCGCTGCATCAATATGTTGAAGCCGCACCACATGATTGGGCTGTCCGCTTCTATTCCGGAAAAATGCAGATTGACGATGCAAAGACAATATCCGGGAAAAAATATAAGCTTATCAACCTACCCCATTATATGGCCGGAAGAATTAATGATGTCCTTAATGAGATAATAAATTAGTGCTGGGAATACATCGAAAGAACTGTTAATTATCCTCGGGGCAAGCCCTCGAGGTATTAACCCAATTTCATTCCGCAATAGCGGAACCATATTTTTATAATACCCCTCTGTCCCGCCAAAGCGGTACATCTCCCCTGAAAATCAGGGGAGCTTATTAGGAAAGCTCGCGGCAAGCCACGAGGAATAATTTAATTAAAGCATGATTATAAACAAGCCTGGGCTCTAAACCAGAAACTTATAATTAACTCCAAACTCAACCCTCAAAACCAGTATATTTGTCTTGTGGGTTTGAACAATCTTTACAACATCAGTGAATTTAAGGTGCATGGGAATGAATTTTCCGCCAGCATTGGTTTTGACCCTACTCATGAGATATTTTCCGGCCACTTCCCGGGCCAGCCTGTAGTGCCCGGCGTTTGCCTCATCCACATCGTGAAAGAGATAGCAAATATGATATCGGAAAAAGATGTGTTTCTAACAGAGGGAAGCAATATCAAATTCCTGAAGGTGATAGCCCCCGGGGAAAATGCCAAGCTTCAAATTCAGGGAACACTCACCCCCGAAGCAGCTGAGCAAATCAAAATAACAGCAAAGATCTTTACCGAAGACTCTGTCTTCTTCAAATTCCTTGGCCGCTTCAACAATGAATCAGTGAATCAGTGAATCAGTGAAACAATGGAACAATGGAACAATAGAACAGTGAAACAGTGCAACAGTGGAACAATGTTTTACTACCTTTGTTATAATCAACAACAATCTTAACAACTATGAAAAGAATAATCCTTTTAAGCATCCTGCCTGTACTGGCTTTATTATTATTCATCGCTGCACAAAGCCCAGCCTCCCGTGTGAGCCCTGTGGCTGATGATCTCGAACTGGGATGGCCCGAAGATGTAATGGTGCTGCTCGAGCGCTCCTGCTTCGACTGCCATACGGCTGAATCAGGTAATATAAAAGCAAAAGGTAAGCTGAACTTTTCCAAGTGGGAAGGATATAAACTCACCAAGCAAATCAGTAAACTCGATGGTATCAGCGGTACGATAGAGGAAAAAGATATGCCCCCGAAAAAATACCTCGAGAAGAAGCCCGAAGCAGCTTTTACCGATGAGGAAATCGCCCTGATCAAAAAATGGGCCGATGCAGAAATTGACAAACGAATGGAGGAATAAATTACAGCATGAAAAAGATTGGCCTTGTCATCCTCTACATCCTTCTTGGCTCTTTTGTCCTGATCCAGTTCTTCAGGGTGCAGAAGAACGTCAGCGAAGATGCCGTTCCTTATGATTTTCTGCAGGTCCATTCCGATATGCCGGAAAATCTGCAGAATACCTTCAGGACATCCTGCTACGATTGTCACTCCAACAATACCAATTACCCCTGGTATGCACTTATTGCCCCATTCTCATGGGTCATCGACCAACATATCCGGAATGGGAAAAATGAGCTTAGTTTCAACGCGTATGACAGCCTGGGGAAAAGGCAGAAGATCGCTTTTCTTGATCAGATATGTGAAGTGGTCAGCGACAGCAGTATGCCACCACAAAACTATCTGATGTTACATCCCGATGCTGCATTGAGTGCAGATGAAATTCTGTCAATCTGCAACTGGGCCGAAACAGAAGCAATAAAGCTCCTGAGGAAATGATGATTTTGCGATCTTTGTATGATGGAAGCCAGAAGGAGGATACTTCAGGAAAAATTTGATTCTTTAAAATGCTGCCTTGTTGTACCTACTTTCAACAATGAGCAAAGCCTGTCAGGGGTACTCGACTCCATACTGACATATACCGACCGCATCATCATCGTTGATGACGGGTCCACCGATTCCACAGCTGATATCCTTTCCGGCTATTCCAGTCTTGAGATAATCCGTTTCTCATCGAACAAAGGAAAGGGATTTGCCCTGCGTAAAGCATTTATCCTGGCACGCGAACTGGGATACCAATATGCCATCAGCATAGATTCCGACGGACAGCTTTTTGCCGATGACCTCCCGGCTTTTCTGGATGCCATTGAGAAAAATCCCGATTCACTTATCGTGGGTGCACGTGACATGGAAGCTGCAGGAGCACCGGGAAAAAGCAATTTCGGTTTCAGGTTTTCCAACTTCTGGTATTGGGTAACAACAGGTATCCGTCTGCCGGATACCCAGTGCGGTTTTCGCCTGTACCCCCTCGAAAAGCTGAAGCCGATACACTTTATCACACGCAGGTTTGAATTTGAAGTAGAGGTGATCGTTCGAGCTGCATGGCGGAAGATCAATGTCACCTCAGTACCCGTGAAGGTTTATTATCCACCAGAAGATGAACGTGTCAGCCATTTCAGACCTTTTACCGACTTTTTCAGGATCAGTATATTGAACACCGTGCTGGTATTGCTCGCACTTCTCTGGTTCAGGCCTTACCTGTTCTTCTCCCGCCTGACATGGAAAAGCTTCAAGGCCATGATCAGAAAAGAGTTTTTCAACCCCAATGAAAGCAATGGCGTGAAGGTCGCTTCCGTGATGCTGGGTGCTTTCATGAGCGTCGCACCTGTCTGGGGCTGGCAGATGGCCATTGCACTGGGTCTGGCCATTGCCTTTAAACTGAATAAGATCATCGTTCTGGCGGTATCCAACATCAGCATACCTCCCATGATCCCCATTATTCTTTACCTGAGCTATATCAGCGGTGGCATGGTGCTTGGTAAGGGGGTGGGTATCGATTTTAGCAGCAGCATTACCCTCGAATTGGTGACCGAGAACCTTTTTCAATACATGCTGGGATCCTTGATCTTTGGGGTGGTATTGGCTCTTGTTCTGGGCCTGATCACGTATATTGCATTATTCATTTTCAGGAAACAACCTGGAGCAAAGGCTAGAAAGTAAAAGATGGGGCAATTTTTTACAGGCATATACACTTTCTTTCGCAGGCATCTGTGGGCATTCATAGTTATGCTGCTGCTCATTGTGGGATTTGAGGCCTGGTATGGATCCCGCATTGTCCTCGAAGAGGATATCAACAAGGTAATCCCCTCATCAGAAAAGAACAATAAACTGATCACCGTACTGCAGCACGCCAAATTCGCCGACCGCCTGCTCATATGTATCTCCCAAAACGCATCTGAAGAAAATGCCGATCCGGCAATGCTCACAGCCTATGCAGGAGCCCTCATCGACTCTCTTCAAAGCAAGGCTGCCACACCCTATATAGAAACCATAGAAGGAAGGTTCACACCGGCATCACTGTCCGGGATCTACAATCTTCTATATGAAAACCTTCCCTTATTCCTGGATGGAACAGATTTTGAATCCATAGCTGCACAGCTGAACGACTCATCCATCGCCATTGCCATAAAGAATGATTATGAAGCCCTCATCTCCCCCGGGGGGTTTGTCATGAAAGACTTTATACTGAAAGATCCGCTCAGCCTGACCCCGCTTGCACTCAAAAAGCTGGAGGCACTCAAGGTGAGTGAGAACTTCGATCTATATGACGACTACATTACTTCAAAAGACCGCCGGAACCTCCTCTTTTTTTTGATTCCGGCCAACCCATCCACCGAAACATCAAAAAATGCCGAATTGCTCACCCTTATTGATCGATACCAGGATAACCTGGATGAACATTTCGATCACCGGGCTGGCATGATCTATTTCGGGTCTATGCCGGTAGCTATCGGGAATGCAAAGCAAATCAAGCAGGACATCATCACCACGGTAAGCATCGCCATTCTCTTGCTTTTTCTCTTTTTAGGTTTTTACTTTCGGAGAAAACTGGTTTTTCTTTTGCTCTTTTTACCTGCCCTGCTCGGTGGAGGCTTTGCCCTGGCCATGATGTTCATTCTGAAAACAGAGGTATCGGCCATCTCCCTGGGACTGGGATCCGTGATGCTGGGCATCTCCGTCGATTATGCATTGCATTTCCTATCACACCTGCGTCATACAGGATCGGTACAGACCGTGATCCGTGATATAGCCAGCCCGGTAATAATGAGCAGTGTTACCACGGCTTCTGCATTCCTCTGCCTGCTTGTGCTGCGGTCAGAAGCCATGCGCGACCTGGGATTGTTCGCAGCTCTCAGCGTGTTCTCCTCAGCCATTTTCACCCTTACCATACTACCTCCCCTATTCAAAGAAAAACAGCAGGCAGTTACAAGAAAATCTTATGTGAACGCAATCATTCAGCGCATGGCCTCATTTGCCTTTCACAAAAACGGGAAATTGGTATGGCTGATCGTAATTCTCTTCATCGTATTCATGTTCACAGCCCGAAAGGTGGAATTCGAAAGCAACATGGACAGCATGAATTACATGACAGAAGATCTGACGGATGCTGAAAATTATCTCGATAGCATTTCCAGCTATAAGCTAAGGTCGGTATACCTGGTTTCTTCTGCCACCAGCATGGATGATGCGCTGATGATCAATGAGACCCAAATCCCCTCCATTGAAAAATTGCAGAAGGATGGAGTGGTGCATTCATATACCTCTGTGCATACATTTTATCCGTCAGCAGAAAGCAGGAAAGAAAAGCTAAGCACCTGGCATTTGTTCTGGGATGATCAAAAGATCACAGATGTTAGTACAGCTATCGATAAG
>QMPN01000118.1 GCA_003648575.1 Bacteroidota bacterium | reverse complement strand
GCATGAGCGATTGGGAAAGCTTTAATGATAATTACCCGGTAGGGATGTCGGTGAACCTGGCCATGCCATTTTTCAGAGATGGAAAGATCAGGATGGCAGGAAATGCCGGCGTGTGGGAATCAGGCCTGAAAGAACCGGAATTTGAACCTATTATCAATCCATGGGTAGAAAGGGATTATTTTAATTGCATGCTGGATACACTGTATTTCGATGACCATAGCATTATGAACCATGAAGGGGTCAGTTGGACCTGGGACATTGTTCCCGAACCCTTGTACATTGAAAGTGCAAATATGCGGAACCCCAGGGTTGTGCTCGGTGAACCGGGGACATATACTGTAAGCCTGGAGGTAAATAAAAACGGGAATATATTCACTAAGACGATCCCGGATATGATTACAACCACCACATGTCCTTCAATAGAGGATTGCAGCAATCCGGCTGAACTTCCGAAGGATATCTGGGAGTTGTTATATGTCGACAGTGAGGAGATCAATTACCCGGGCCTTGCTGTTATGAGTTTCGACGATGATCCCGAAACGATCTGGCATACCAGGTGGAGTACAGGTAGCGATCCTTATCCGCATGAGATCCAGGTTGATATGGGCGAAACCTATCGGATATATAGTTTTACCTATCTCACCAGGCAGGACGGGGTAAATGGAAGGATAAAAGATTATGAACTATATATCAGTGAGGACGAACAAAACTGGGGTGACCCTGTGAGCACAGGATCATTTGTGAACACCTCATCACCCCAGGGTATTGATTTTCCGGAGGGTGTGATCGGGAAATACTTTCGCCTGATGGCCCTTTCTGAAGTCAATGGTAATGCATGGGCTTCTGCCGCAGAATTCAGCATGGTAGGATGCACCGATTTAACATATGGTGTTCCAAATAGAGTTATGATGCATGAGGTCAGAGCATTTCCCGTACCCAGTTCCGGCAGGGTAGGGGTTTCCCTTCCCTATGATTTTCCTTTGAGCTATATCATAGTAAGCAGCTCAGGGCAGGTAAATGACCAGGGGAAGATAATTACAGGTGCTGAAGAATATTATTTCGATATCAGGGACTATCGGGCGGGAATTTATTTCATCCGCTTAATCGGTGCCAGTGGTACGGTTTATCATGTGAAGGTGATCAAAGAATGACCCAATAATTTGTAGCATGAAGAAATCAGTTATCTTATTGATCTTGCTGATGAGTCTGTCGTTTTTAAGCCAGGCGCAACTGAATATTTTTAAACAGGATTCTGTGTCTATCGGAAAATCCACATATCCTGCACAATTGAGCCTGGGTGGAGCCATTCGATTGAATTATTCCTGGAAGACCTACGACGAGGATCTGAAAAAACGCGGTGGTGATTTTGGGTTTGAACTTTTTCGCCTCGAGGCCGATGGAGAATGCGGAAACATATATTTTTCCATTCAGTACCGCTGGTATGAATATTTCAATGCCATTCATCACGGATATTTTGGGTATCACCTGACACCTGATCTCGACCTTGAAATAGGTATTCATCAGGTGCCATTTGGCATACTGCCCTATGCGTCGCACAGCTTCTGGTTTGGGGCTACCTATTACCTGGGTTTTGAAGATGATTATGACGCAGGTATCAAGATGATATGGAGAAAAGAAAACTGGACCTTTCATGCAGCTTTTTATAAGAACCCGGAGTATATCGACAATAGTCGTCTCGGCAGGTATTCCTTCGACCTGGTTACTAAAGAGACTCAGCAGAACGGAGAGACAAACCAGGGTAACTTGCGTGTAGCCTATGATCTTAAACCTGTAGAAGGGATGGTGTTGAATGTGGGCGCATCGGGGGAATATGGTGGAATTTGGAATGGTACGACCAAAAAGACAGGTTCACGATATGCACTTGCTCTGCATGCCGACTGGAGGTACAAGGACTGGAACCTGCAACTACAGGGTATACGGTATCATTTTAATCCTGTAAATCCTGAAGATGTGGCTGAGAATACTATTCAATACGGAGCATTTATGGATCCTTTTATGGTTGCTGTAGATGCAAGTGTAATTACATTCAATGTGGCAAAGAAAATCCCCATTAACTGTAAGATCATTGATAACATCACCATCTATAACGATTTTTCCATTGTAACACCCAGCGGGGAGAATACACAAAACTCGATTCAGAATGTGACCGGATGCCTGGTGGTGAAAAAAGGTTTGTATTTGTATATTGATTGGATCAGCGGGCAGAACATGTGGTTTGCCGGCGGACCGGGCATTGGCCTGGATCATGAAGGCTGGGATGACTGGAAAGGCCGGCTAAATGTGAATTTCGGATATTTCTTTTCCAGCCAGGGGTGTAGGTAGATCATAAAAAAGCCATAAAATCCCCGTTTGTGAAAATCTCATTATTCATGCGTAAAAATATCATCTATTGATTAACAATTCAGTAGAAACACCTAATAATTGCTATATCCTTTGTTCTATTTTTGTATCTGGCCGCTTTGTTTGCTGACTTAGAGCGGTCAGGAATGAGCAATATGTTAATCGATTTTACTTATTGCTTTTTAGATTACGGTACTGAGCAAAGGATTTTGGAAACAAAATTGAGTATTTCCAGTATTAATATAAGCAAAAGGCACTAAAAATAAACAAATGAACCGAATTTATTCTTTATCAGGCGCTATCCTAATAGCGTTAGGCTTTTTATTTTCAATCAGTTTAATCGGCCAAAACTCTGGCACTAATAATAATCCTCCACAGCAGGCGGACAATGGATTTTTTAAGATCCAGCGTGAGTTCAATGAATACTGGGCTCCATATAACGTGGATAACAATGGTTATTATGTAGAAGATGGAGTTAGAAAAAAAGCCGGAGGCTGGAAGCAATTTAGAAGGTGGGAATGGTATTGGGAAAACCGTATTGATCCTGTCAGCGGTGAGTTTCCTAAAGTTAGTGCTGCAGAAATTTATGAGCAGCTGGGAGGTGCAGCAACACGAAGTTCAGATGGGAGCTGGACCAGCATGGGACCAAATAGTGCCGGTGGTGGTTATTCCGGGATCGGGAGGTTAAACTGTGTTGTAGAGGAGACAAATTCCGGTGACCTTTATGCAGGTGCCGCTTCAGGCGGACTATGGAAATCGACTAATGGTGGGTCTTCATGGTCTGTTTTAACGGATAATAACGCCGTTCTGGGAGTCAGCTCAATCGTTGTAGTATACAATCCCGGGGGGGATGATATCATCTATATCGGTACAGGCGACAGGGATGGTGGAAGTATGTGGTCGCTCAGTGGTGGCCAATCCAACGACAACAATAGTGTTGGGGTATTGAAATCTACTGACGGCGGAATTACCTGGCTTCCAACCGGACTTACATATTCAACCAGCCAGAAAGAAACAATCAACAGGCTCGTCCTTGATCACTCTGACGATAACACCATTTATGCTGCTACTTCATCCGGCATATATAAAACCACTGATGCAGGGGTAAACTGGAGCTTATTGGCTTCAGGTCCAAATTTAATTGATCTGGAAATGCATCCGACCAACAGCTCTATACTGTATATGTCCACCATTGATTACTGGAATGCTCCTGTAATCTATAAATCCACTGACGGAGGCTCAAACTGGTCTGCTGTAGCCACTTTTGCCGATACAGACTACCGCGTGGAATTGGCGGTTACACCAGCAGACGCCAACAGGGTTTACGCCATAGTTGCAAAGCAGGATGGTGCGCTGAGCAGCATTCAGAGGTCAACGAATACAGGTAATTCATTCAGCCAGGTATTTAGTGGTTCAACCACAAATATGCTGGGCTGGTATTGCCTTGGAACTGATGCCGGAGGACAGGGAGGATATGATTTATGTATAGCTGCGGATCCGAGCAACGCAAATACAGTCTTTGTCGGAGGCGTAAACACATGGAAGTCTACTAATGGAGGAAGCTCCTGGTCAAATAGTAACATGTGGACGACCAGTGGAACGTATAACTCCTGCGGAAATCCTGTAGCGCATGCCGATAAACATGATCTTGTTTATTTTGGATCAACCTTATACGAATGTAATGATGGCGGTTTGTATAAAACCACCAATAGTGGATCTTCATGGTCTCATATTTCAAATGGTATGGCTATCAGTCAGTTATATCGCCTCAGTGTTGCGCAAACAACATCGACTCAAGTTATGACAGGTTTGCAGGATAATGGATCTAAACTACTCTGGTCAGGAACGTGGTATGATGTGACAGGTGGGGATGGGATGGAATGTTTAATTGATTTTCAGGATATTAATGATCAGTACTCAACCTATCCAAGAGGAAGGATTACGAGGACAACAAACCATTGGAGTGGTAGTTCTAATATTACACCATCTGCTGCAGGAGATGGCCATTGGGTCACACCTTTTGTTATCGATCCGAATAATCATACTACTTTATTTGCCGGATACAGCGAAGTTTGGAAAACGACGAACCAGGGAAATAGCTGGACCGAAATAAGCTCCTTAAGTGGTTCAGATTACATCAGGTCATTGGCAGTTGCACCTTCAAATTCAAATTATATATATGCAGCTTATAGGACTGAGCTTCACCGAACAAATAATGGTTCATCATGGACTGAAATAACCGGTTCCTTGCCGGTTGGTTCTTCCTATATAACCTATGTATCAGTTAAGTATGATGATCCAAATACAGCCTGGGTTTCCATGGGTGAGTACAATGCACATGGGGTGTATGAAACTACGGATGGTGGTACAAACTGGACGAATATTTCAGCGGGCTTACCGAATATTCCTGTGATGTGTGTTATCCAAAATCATCAGAATAGTTCGGAAACAGAATTGTATGCCGGGACCGACCTGGGAGTGTATTGCAAAGTAGGATCAGGTGGATGGTTCTCGTTCAATAGTGGTTTGCCAAATGTGGTCGTAACAGAATTAGAGATCTATTATGATGCCACTCCGGCAAACAGCTTGCTTCGTGCAGCAACTTTTGGAAGAGGATTGTGGGAGTCGGATTTATATGAGGCGCCAGCTTTGCCACCTGTTGCCGATTTTACAGCAGATACCCAGAATCCACAAACCGGTGAAACAGTCTATTTTACGGATCTTTCATCAAACCTCCCGACATCATGGTCATGGTCGTTTTCACCAACAACTGTTACTTATGTTAATTCAACGAGCTCAAGCTCTCGAAACCCGCAGGTTCAATTTGATGCTCCTGGTTTATATGCTGTAACCTTGCAATCAGGCAATGGCAGTGGGAGTGATACTGAAGTTAAAACAGATTATATTGATGCATATGATTGCACGGGCATAAGCTCCTTTCCATATACGATAACATTTGATTCATGGACTGCAAGTACTCCGGCACCAGCTTGTACACCGGACGGAACGGTGCCGCTCGGCAATTGCTGGACCAATGTAACGGGAGATGATATTGACTGGGATATACTTTTGGGATCAACGGCATCAGGCACTACAGGACCGGGATCCGACCATACGGGAGGAGGAAATTACTTGTATACTGAGACATCAGGTGGATGCAATGGCGTTACAGGAATCATAACTAGCCCGATTTTCGATTTAACCGGGCTTGCTGATGCAGATTTGATATTCTGGTATCATATGTATGGGACAAATATGGGCACTTTATCTGTCCAGGTTTCTACTGATGGCGGATCATCCTGGTCGTCGAATATCTGGAGCCTTTCCGGCGACCAGGGAAATTCCTGGCAGCAACAGGTGATCGATCTCGATTCTTATATTTCCGAGAACGATCTGGTTATCAGGTTTACAGGTGTTACAGGAAGTGATTACACCTCTGACATGGCCATCGATGATTTTAGCATTACAGGCATTTCGGGGTCATCACCCCAGGACCAGATTACTAGTTTCGATGGTGGTTGGAATATCAGCTCATTCTACGTCACACCCACTGCTGTCAATATGATCGATCTGTTCCAGCCGCTGATTGATAATAGCACGCTGGTTAAGATCTCAGATGAAGCAGGAGGCTTTGTGCAGTACATCACCGGCCCGGGCTGGATGAACACCATTGGCGATATGAACAATACAGAGGGTTATTATATTAACCTGACAACGGCGGGAAGCCTTACCACAAACGGCATACTGGTCGCATATCCATTCGACATACCATTATCCTCCGGATGGAACATCATGAGCTATCCCTGCGAAGTATCTCAAGTAGCAATAACTGTCCTTCAGCCTGTGATCGATGATGGCTACCTTGTCAAGGTTATAAGTGAATCAGGCGGAATCATACAGTATATAGCGGGTCTCGGATGGATTAATACCATTGTTAATTTTGTGCCAGGTGAAGGTTATTACATTAATGTGAATACAAACACCACATTATCACTGGCCGATCCGGCTAAATCACCGCTCCCGCAAACATTCCCCGAGCCGGAGAAGCCAACGGATTTCTTCGCTTACCAAACTTCCAATCCATTCGCGCCGATGAATATTGTGATTCGCGATATTATCACGGATGTATTTAATGTGGAAGATGGGGATGAGATCGCTGTTTTTGATGGTGATATACAGGTTGGATCAACGGTAATCACTTCCAACGGGAAAGCTTACTATGGAATCATTGCACGAACAGATGACCCTGTTACGGAAATGATCGATGGTTTTACCAAAGGTAATGAGATCACTTTCAAGTTATGGGACAGGAGCGAGGATGTGGTATATTCAAATATTGAAGCCACTCATCTCTACGGAGATAAGGAATTCAGCTCACTGGGTACTTTTTACGGCGACCTGAAAGTTAGCAGCCTTGGTGACGAAGAATTCGGATTGCCTGCCAGTACCTTCCTCGGGCAAAACTATCCGAACCCATACAGCGAAAAAACACGCATAAATTATGGTATTGCAGAAGATGCAGTTGTGACCATAAGTGTTCACGATGTATCAGGCCGTGCGGTCATGGTCTTGCAAAACAGCCATATGCCTGCAGGTACATATTACCTTGAGATGAGTAAGGAATCACTCGAAGCCGGTATTTATTACTACAGCATGAAAGTGAATGGGAAAAATACGAATTTCAGTGAAACCCGGAAGATGATACTGTTCTAGGTAATTGTACATATCTCATGCCCTCCCGGACATATTGATGTATATTTGTGAGTATTGAATTATATTATTCCCCGAGGCTTGTCGCGAGGATAATCAATTTTAAAGATTTTTTTATTAAGAGGTAAAAATGAATATAGAAAAGGAGAGGATATGAAAAAAGTTGCAATAATTGGTGCCGGGAAAATGACAAAACCCCTTGTAGATTATTTTATCGACAATTGTGGTTATCAGGTTACTATGGTAAACCGAACAGTTTCAGCTGCAGAAAAGGTCATTAATGGAAGAAAGTTGGGAACTGCAGTTAGATGGACAGCCGGTGAATCTGAAGCACTTGATGAAGTTGTGTCACAATCGGATATAGTAATAAGCATGGTTCCAAAACCCATGCATATTAATGTTGCCAGATCATGCCTTCGATGTAAAAAGAATATGGTGACAACCGCTTATGAGATCCCTGAACTTATGGCTCTTGACAAAGAGGTTAAAGAGAAAGGTCTTTTATTTTTAAATGAATTAGGTGAGGTTCCCGGGATCGATCATTTTGGCACCCAGCTTCTTCTTGATGAAGTAAAAAAAGAGAATGGAAAAATTCTAAGCCTGAAGTCTTATGGTAGCGGCCTGCCTGCATATGAATTTAACAATAATCCCATGCTCTATAAGTTTTCATGGGATCCAAATACAGTATTTGTTGCAGCTCAAACAGCGGCTCAATATATTGAGAACGGAAAAAAAATAAAAGTGCCTGGAGATAAGCTCTTCACTCATTTCTGGTTAACCGAAGTTGAAGGACTTGGGACATTTGAGACATATCCGAACAAAGATGTTGAAAAATATGTTAAGCCTTTTGGCCTTCCAGATGATATAACTTTTTATAGGGGCTTACTCAGATACTCGGGATACTGCAATAACTTAAGAAATATTATGGAGCTGGGGTTTCTGGATAAAGAAACTGTGCACGATTTTTCGAATGTAACTTACAGACAGCTGATGGCATCCTTAATTGAGAGTGACTCTACTAAAGATCTTGAGCTCAAGGTTGCTAAATATTTAAATGTTTTTGATAATGCCGATATTATCCATCGTTTAAAATGGCTCGGACTTTTTGATGATAGAACAATAGATTTAAAAGAGGGTACAAAATTAGATGTTCTGCTGGACCGAATGCTAAAACGTATGGGTTATGAACCACACGAAAGTGATATGATCATTTTACATATTGAGGTGATCGCAGAATTTGAGAATGGCAGAAAAGAAAAGAGGCTTGCTACAATGGTAAATATGGGGATACCATATGGCGATTCGGCCATGTCGAGAGCAGTAGCGCTTCCTGCCGCAATTTCTGCCCGGCTTATTCTGGAAGGCAAAATTAAAGCAACAGGGCTGCGAATGCCTCCAAACCTGCCTGAACTATATAAACCAGTGCTGAAAGAATTAGAAACCTTTGGTTTTTCATTCAGTCGTCAGACTATTCCTATTCCTTAGTGTTTACGATAAAAAATGCTAGCATTACAGCTCTGTTTCAGGGCCTTCTGCTACTTTTTACAGTCATACTTCTGGTTCTGACACTATAACATTAAAATAGATTTACATTGAAATGAAAGATATTAAGGCTATAACAATCGTGGGAGCCGGATTAATGGTAAAACCGATGGTTGATTACTTCATAGAAAAAAAAGCATACAGAATATATTTGTTAGATCAATATGTTGAAAAAGCAATTGAGATAAAAGCAAACAGACCAGCGTGTACTGCATTGGAATGGCGAAACAACGATACAGAACAACTTGATAATGTGATTAAGAAATCTGATATTGTTATAAGTATGGTTCCCAAACTCGTACACATAATAATT
>QMPN01000117.1 GCA_003648575.1 Bacteroidota bacterium | reverse complement strand
TTCTCGATAAGTCCTTCCGGGTCGCGGAATACATGTTGGTTGATCCTTTGAAGAAAGAAGGAACATGTATTTCTGACATCGATGGTATAGGAATCATTGATATGCCCCCTCAGAAATTCATTGATGACGCATGAATCGGGATGCAGTCCGTAATATTTCAGTATCTCTGTAAAGTTATAGTCTTTCATTAGCTATTCCATAGGTCGGACGGATATTCATCCAGGGCAATCAGCTTGTTGATCCGCTCAATTGTTTCCGGTTTATCTTCCTGATAAGTTACACCAAACCACTCAAAGGCTGTTTCCAGCATTTTAACGCTCATAAGGCCTTCATTCACCAGATCGTTGATCCTTCCCGGCAGGTAATACTCCGACTTGAGGTTGACAATATTTGATTCTAAAAAGCTTTTAAATCCTGTTTGCAGGTATTCCATCACCATGGGCTTGAAGCCCCAGATATTCATTGAGATCAAGGCTTTTCCATCCAGTTCGCTGAAGCCCTGCTCTGTTTCATATCCGATGGTGCCCTGTCTTTTCTCAATATTGGTGATCTCGGTAATTCGCATCAGAAGGTGCTGATCATCAAATTCGCTTACACCCCGCGATACTGTACCGTGTTCCGACAGCGTATGCATAAGGTGATATCCCACCATGCAGGAAGCATTATCGGCCGTTTCTCCGATCAGAAAATCATGTATGAGGGTATAAGCCTCCCTGCCATAAAAATCGTCTGCGTTAATAACTGCAAAGGGTGTATTGATCACTTTCCGGGCTGCCAGTACGGCCTGCCCCGTCCCCCAGGGTTTTGTTCGTTCGGCAGGTGCTTTGAATCCGGCAGGAAGGTCATCAGTATCCTGTATTACGAATTCATATTCCACCTTCCCCATCAGTTTGGGTTCCCAGACCTCCCGGAAGTCAGCTTCAATCTTTTTGTTAACTACAAATACGATCTTGTCGAAACCTGCCCTGATGGCATCGAATATGGAGTAGTCGATGATGCTTTCCCCTGATGGCCCGATACCATCCATTTGTTTGATCCCGCCATAGCGGCTTCCGAGGCCTGCGGCCAGTATAAGGAGTGATGTTTTCATGATTAAGCTTTTTTTATGCGTTTACCGATCTTATGCCCACTCACGGCAAAGAAAAGGATGAATATATAGCATGGCAGCATGATCCAGTATGCCTGAGTCGGTCCTACACTTTCCACATCGGAGAGATATCCATAGAGCAAGGGCAGCAAGGCTCCCCCTGCGATCCCCATAATAAGCATGGCCGATCCTGTTTTGATGAATTTTCCTAGTCCTTCTATGGCCAGTGGCCAGATGGCCGGCCACATGATGGAGTTAGCAAAACCCAGGGCTGCAATCGCCAGGATAGAAGTATACCCATCAGTAAGCGTAGCGATGATAGTGAAGATCACACCCAGTATTGAAAAGTATTTTAATGCATTCGACTGCGAAAGGTATTTTGGGATGAAAAAGATGCCCACGAAATACCCTACTATCATGGCAAAGAGGGTAAAGGATGCGAAGAATTTAGCTTGTGAGAACTCGAAGCCAAGCACATTTCCATATCCGATAAGGGTATCTACTGCAATCACTTCCACGCCCACATAAACGAAGATGGAAATCACACCCAGCAATAAATAGGGGTATTGCCAGATACTGGTTCTGCTGTCGGCTGCAGCCTCATCCTGGTCATCTTCACCCTCAATGTCGGGCAGTGATGAAAAGCGTACCAGTCCGGCAAGGAGCACCAGCACCCCTGCCATCACGATATAGGGATTGATCACTTTCGCTGCCAGGTCGTCGAGCATGCCGGCCTTTGTTATAGCATCCATGCCAATTAGTTGCTCGGTGAGCTCATCGGCACCTTCCAGCAGTATGGCACCCAGGATGATCGGGCTTAGTATGCCGGCAAATTTGTTGGCTACGCCAAGGATACTGATCCTTTTCGCTGCACTTTCAATTGGGCCCAGGATTGTTACATAGGGGTTCGATGCTGTTTGCAATATGGCCAGTCCCGTACCTTGAATGAACAGGCCTGTCAGGAACAATTCATACGTTCGTGAAATAGCAGCTGGGATGAACACCAATGCTCCGATGGCCATGGTAATCAGGCCTATCGACATCCCATTCTTGAAGCCTGTTTTCTTCAATACGAAAGAAGACGGCAGGGCCATTACGAAATAAGAGATATAGAAGGCAAAGGTTACCCAGAAGGATTCAAATGCTGTAAGCTCACAGGCGATCCTGAGGTAAGGGATCAGGGTAGCATTCAGCCAGGTAACGAAGCCAAAAATAAAAAATAAAAAACCGATAATGATGATGGGAATGGTGTAGTTGTTGCTTCTGCTTTCCATGGAGTTATTTAGTTTTTTGAATAAGTGAGGATTACAAAAATAAGCAGTTTCGTGAATTCGATGCGCAAAATGTACTAATATCTGAGCACGGATAATATTGCTGCCCATCCGCCACCCGGGGCCAGTTTTATCTTCAGTTTGGTATTGCTGTCGACAATACTGCTTTCCTTTATAAAATCCTGTGCATTGCGGTGTGCGTTAGGCCCATCCTGCCATCTCATGGCTTCATATCTTCGTTCATCAAGGAATGAGAGATCGATCTCAAATTCCCGATCAGTCCAATTGGTCATGGCGCCTATGTACCATTCATATCCTTTTCGCCTGGCCAGCACGATATATTCACCCAGTTTTGCATCCAGTACGATTGTTTCGTCCCATACCGTTGGCACCTTTGATAAAAACTCCATGCATTCAGGCTCATTCATATAATGTGTCGGATTGTCGGCCAGCATTTGTAAAGGGCTCTCGAACACCACATACATGGCCAGTTGATGGGCACGTGTTCCCATGCTCATTGGTCTGGCAAATACCGCTTCAAAATCGCCCTCAGTAGCGTTTATCATGGCTCCCGGCGTATAATCCATGGGGCCTGCAAACATCCTGATAAATGGTAGTGTTACGGCCATTTCAGGTGTTGATTGATCGCTCCATTTGTTCCATTCCAGCCCCCTGACACCTTCACGGGTGATTACATTGGGGTAGGTCCGGTGCAAGCCTGCCGGTTTATAACTGCCATGAAAGTCGACAAGAAACTTTCTTTTTGCGGCTTCTTCTGCGATTCTCCAATAGTAGTTTACCATCCACTGGTCGTCGCGCTGCATAAAGTCAACTTTCAGCCCTGCGATGCCCCAGTCTTCAAACACAGGCATTACTATATCCAGCTGATCATCGAGGGTTTTCCATACCACCCACAGTATAATCCCGACGCCCTTTTCTTTTCCGTAAGCCAGAAGCTCCGGCATATCAATATCAGGATTGATTGCAGTCAGATCGCCCAGCTCATACCAGCCCTCATCCAGGATGATATATTCGATCCCATATTGAGCCGCAAAATCGATATAATACTTATAGGTTTCTGTGTTAATGCCGGCCTCAAAGGGAACATTATAAATATTGTTGTAGTTCCACCAGTCCCAGGCCACTTTCCCGGGTTTTATCCACGAAGGATCTTCGATTTTGCAGGGCTCCGACAGCAGAAATATCATCTGATTGGTGATGAGGTCAGCATCACTCCCGGCGATGGCCATCACTCTCCATGGGAAAGTACGTTTACCATCAACCCGGGCAATGTGATCAGCCCTGTTCACCACCTTTACATTTCTGTCGTTTGTTTGCCTCTCTTCCGTCACAAGACGCGGAAATTTCCCTGTCAAGGTCCATTCTTCAGTATCCCCACGAAGATACATGCCCGGATAATCCTTCAGGTCGGATTCGCTAATCACCACTTTTATTCCTCCGGCATCGATCAGGGCAGGCGTGGAACAAAAGCGGTCGTAGGTAATAGAATCCAGTGGCACTTGCAGGTATTCTCTTTCCTGATGCGAAAACATACTTTCTTCTTCCGGAAACCAGGCCGTATGATTGTTGGAAAAGCTAAAGTTTGCTTCTTCAGAGACAATGATCATCTCTCCGCGCATATTGCGCTCCCAACGGTAGGCTACGCCTTCATCATATGCACGAAACACCAGCGTATAGTTCCCTTTGAAGGTAAGTGTCAGCTCATTATATTTATCAACTATTTCTGCTGATTTCTGTTTCACTTCCGGTATTAAAAGCAGATCAGCAGCATCCCTGATCTCTGATTTAACCTTCGGATTGATGCCAAAAGCACCATTTTTCTCGGTATGCATCGAAATTTCTGATGGCAGAATGAGCTCATTGTCTTCATAAAAAACAGCATATTCAAGTTTTTCTCCGGCCTTTACTTCCACCCTGATCTTCCCGTCAGGGGAAAGTAATTCATAGTTATCTGCCACGGAGGCAATCACCGAGATCAGGAGTATTAGAATAAGCAAGATGGATCTTTTCATACTATTTAGTTTGATTGTTATCCAGGGCTTCAAAAGGGAATAATTGTGATGGTATGTGAGATGACCTCATGAGGGAATCAAGTATTTTTATAATTTCAGGATATTCACCTGCCAGGTCATTGCTTTCTGCAATATCTATACTCAGGTCGTAGAGCTCCAGCGGGGCTGACTGATCTTTGAACAATCCTTTGCGTACACCTTTCCAATTGCCATACCTGATGGCCTGCTGCCCTCCATAAGCCGGAAACTCCCAGTACAGGAACTCATGCTCAGTCTGGCCTTTTTCACCAAGCAATACCGGGGTCATGCTTATCCCATCAATGTTAAAGTCTTTTTCCACTCCGGCCAGATCAGCAAATGTGGCAAAATAATCAGGAAAATAGGACAGGTGATCTGAAGTGCTGTTTGCCTCGACCTTGCCCTGCCATCTGGCGATCATGGGCACCCTGATGCCACCTTCATACACACTCCCTTTCATACCCCTGAAGGGCCCGGCACTTTCGAAAAACTCCGAATCGGCTCCGCCAACACGTGCATATGTAGGACCATTATCGCTGGCAAAAACTACCAGTGTGTTCTCATCCAGACCCAGCTCCTGCAGGCGATACATAATCCATCCCACAGCTTTATCCATATGGGTGACCATGGCCGCATATCCGGCATGGGGGTATGGGTGTTCCAGGTAATAAGGATGGTGATCGTAAGGTGTTTCAGCGATGCTGTCTTTATACTCCTCCAGGCTTTCATCAGGCACCTGTATAGAAACATGCGGGATAATGAAGGGAAGAAAGAGGAAGAAGTTCGTATCCTTATTCGATTCAATGAAATTCAGGGCTTCACGGGTGAAAAGATCCTGGGAATACTGTTCTCCATATAAGGTCCTGTCGTTACCTTCGAGCATGATTTTTTCATCATTCCTCCACAGGTAGCGCGGGTAGTGATTGTGTGCATGCCGCTGGCAGTTGTATCCAAAGAAAAGGTCGAAGCCCTGATTGTTGGGGTCCCCTTCCGAGCCCGGAAACCCCAGGCCCCATTTGCCCATGGCAGCCGTAACATAGCCCTGCGTTTTCAGTACCTCCGCAATGGTGAGGGCAGAATCAGGAATGGGCGCCTGTCCTTCGGGTTTAATCTCCCTGTTGTCGCGGGTGAAGGTATGCCCGGTGTGCAGACCGGTCATCAGGACTGAACGAGAGGGGGCACAAACCGGCGAGCCTGAATAATGCTGGGTAAAGCGCATGCCTTCCGCAGCCAGTTGATCGATATGTGGTGTACGTATGATCTCCTGCCCATAGCAACCCAATTCGTTATAGCCAAGGTCGTCGGCAAGAATGAAGATGATGTTGGGTTTTGTCTCTTCCACTTGCTTTTGTTCCTGAGTGCATGCACTCAGAAGAAACAGGAAAAAAAATACGCAGGTAATATTTTTCATGATTCGGTCTTTACTTTATCGGCATATGCAGCACCGGCTCTTCCAGGAAAAACTCCTTTTCAGAAATTTCCAGGCCCTCTTCCAGTTGCACCACATCCATGACGGGTTTGTATTTAGCGATGTCGTTCAGGCTTATAAATGTGATCGTGACCGGATGGTAGGGGTCGAGTTCCTTGATCAGCTCATAGGCTCCTGCAAGGCCTTCAGCATCAATATCCTGTCCCTGGGGATCGTAGCTGATATTCCATGACAGCAATGCAGGATCGTCCTTCATTGCCATGACTTCCTTGCGTAGCTTTCTCATCCTTTTTCGCGGCTTATAGTTCCGAAAATCTTTATGGCCGGGCCCGACTCCACCTGCCAGGTTGAGAATATTGTAGTTCGTCCGAATACCCTTTTCCGATCCTTTAGTAAGCAGTTTTCCATTCACAAAGTCGATCTTAACTTCGTTGGCAGTTGCATCCAGTAATTTAATTTGAACTTTATCTGACTCCACCCATTTCCCTTGTTCATTGTAGGAGACGGTCAATTCATTGTTGCCAGGGTGGAAGCGGTCAAGAGGCAATTCAAAGATATTCATCTCCCCTGCCCTGACTTCAGCCCTGCGGACCAGAAAATCAAATTCAAATACGATATCAACGCTAACGCTCAGATCTTGCTTTGATGCGGGAATCCATACCGCTACCGCTGCCATATCTTCATGGGTGTAATAGTTCAAGCGGCTGTTAGACTTATAGTCATCCTGCGCGATTCCATTAAATGAACAGGATATTAAAAGAAAAAGAATTGCTACATATCGTTTCATCGTCCTGCTTCCCAATTAATTTCACATTCAAGCCATTCGCTCAGGGCATTTAGTACTTTCTCGCGCTGATCTTCCGGCAGGTTATAAATACGGGTACGGTGGCTGCCTTCCGGTTTTACCACTTTAAAAGAATTTGTTTTTCCACTGATCTGCACCGCCGGAGCCGACCAGGGGTCCCATTCACCATAAATAAAGACCATATTTTCACCATGATGCCGCACAAAATCATCTACCCTTTCCATGGGTTTGGGATCATATTCACATATGGCTCCCGGTGGACAAACAAAGTCGAAAGTCTGGTAATCGAGTGCTTCCACACAGCCCGGAAATTCGCTATGGTCATAGCCATACATGCCGATCTCTGTCAAGGCCTGATAAAAGAATGGCTGTGTTCCGGCAATACCTTCCAGCGATACCCAATCGAGTCCCGCTACCTGGTCAAGGTGCTTGATCACTTCCACCGCGTTCACAGTATCACAGGGGATATCTCTACAGGGATAGTTTCCCCACTGCCAGAAGGCAAATGAATATTCCAGTACCGTTAATTCATAACCGGCAGTATCACCAAGTAAATATTCCAGTCCCCGGGCATCGACGGCTTTCTTAAACTCCGGGAAATACTTGTCCTTATTGCACAGCAGCATCTTTTGAAAATCATGGATCCTTTTCCGGCATGCCGAGTCTCCTACCCGGTCGAGAAATTCATAGCACCTTCTTTCCTCTACCGAGAAATTCAGTGGACACACATATCCTACCGTTGCATCAACATCATCAGGGAAGTAAGCACGATGGTACAATGCCGTTTGTCCGCCCTTGCTGATCCCGGTGCTCACCCATTTCCCGATATAGAAAGGTTTCATCAGCTCTACCACCCTGTGATGGTCGGTAGCTGCCTGCTCCACGGTCAGGTATTGCCAATCAAGGGAATCCGGAACGGAAGGTTTGAAATAGCGGTGTTCCACCACTATCTCGTTGGATCCCAGGTAAAGGTCGAGCTCATTTTTATACATCGGAAAACTGGCATATGCGGCATAGTATCCCTCTGTAGTGAACACCACAGGTGCTGCAACATCTCTGTGCATCACAAAAACTCGTTGCTTGAAAGTTCCTTTCAATGGATCATGATGGTCAACAGGCTGAGGAACAAACAAAAGATATTTTTCTGAAAAGGGGTCACTGCAAAGCAGTTCTTCAAACTCTATTTCGGGAAGGCCGGAAAGATATTTGTACAATGGTGTGATCGTGTCCTGTGCTTTCAAGCTAAGTGCTGAAAATAAGATCAGCAGTATGAGCAATATTTGACTAAGTCTTTTCATAAAAAATCGTGTTTCTACCTGAATAAAAATCCGTCTTTTAAAGGGTCTTCCGGATCAAACCAGAATTCATTGCGCCCTGTAAAATAGGCTGTTCCCGTCACCTCTGGTATCACTGCGCTATGTGGCCCGAATGTTAATGTTTCTTTCACTTCCACATCCATGGTGCTTCCAAGGATGCTTTCTATTGTGATCTTTTCGCCAATATTAAGTTCACCTTTGGCATGATGCAGGGCAGCCCTTGCACTCACACCTGAACCCGTAGCAGAACGGTCGACCTCGCCGTCGGCGAAGATGCATACATTCCGGCTGTGATGTGAAGGATCTTCTGCCTTAGCGGTAAATATTGTTCCGTAAAGAAAGCTCAGATCCTCTTCAAATGGGTGTTTGACCTCAAAAGTATTCATCACGGCATGCTTGATCTTCCTTCCGGCATCCTTCAGCCGGTGATAGTGTGATTCATCCAGTTTCAGTCCCAGGGGTTCTGCTTCGCAAAAGGCGTAAAAAGCGCCTCCGTAAGCCAGGTCAAAGCCAACCTTGCCCAGCCCGGGTACTTCCACTACTTCATCGCGCAGCAAAACAAATGAAGGAACATTTAGAAAGGAAACTTTTTCCACAGTCTTCCCCTTGCGGTATGCTTTGGCGATAATACGTCCGGGCGGGGCATCTATCTTTAAAACGGGCTCCTCACCTTCCTTTTCCACGATCCCGGTCTCAAGCACAAACTTTGTCAGTGCGATGATCGCATGTCCGCACATGCTTGAATATCCTTCATTATGGAGGAAGAAAGTTCCGAAGTCGCTGTCATCGCTCAGGGGTTCCGTCACCACAGCTCCATACATATCGGCATGGCCCCTGGGCTCAAACATGGTCCCTCTACGAATATGGTCGAGGTGGTCACGAAAATAGCGTCGCTTTTCAAGAATGTTCTTTCCGGGAATATCAGGCAATCCACTGGTATAGATGCGCAGAGGCTCCCCCCCGGTATGCATCTCAACTGTTGTGA
>QMPN01000116.1 GCA_003648575.1 Bacteroidota bacterium | reverse complement strand
GTAAATATTGATACCGTGTTACATAAAAGGTTGTATTTGAGAATAGCTTTTTGTTAAATACATGGTTCCAGCGTAGGGTACCCAATACATTGTTCCAGCTGATGCCATAGGTTGTGATGGCCGAATAGGTTTTCCTTTCGAGCTGGTCATTTCCAATATAGAAGGTACCGAACAATCGGTTTCTGTCATTGAGTTTAAAATTCAGCTTTGCATTCAGGTCGAAGAAGCCCACCTTGACATTCTGGTTCTTGTAGTAAAGATTGGAAAGCCATTGCAGTGTTGAATACCTTCCGCCGAGGTAAAAAGAACTTTTGTCCTTTACCAGCGGCCCTTCTATGTATAGGGTGGAGGTATATGGCCCGAGATTACCCCCAAAGCCAAATCTTTTCTTATTTCCGTCTTTGGTTTTGATGTCGACAACAGAAGAGAGGCGATTGCCATATTTTACGGGGAAGTCGCCTTTGAACACCTCCATATCACTGATGGCGTCGGGAGAGATCACTGAAAGGAAGCCAAAAAGGTGGGAAGCATTATACAGGGGCACCTCATCTACCAGGATCAGATTCTGGTCACTGCTGCCGCCACGTACAAAGAATAATGAAGATCCATCCCCGAATGATTCAATACCGGGAATCACCTGCAGCGATTTAATGATATCCTTGTCGCCGGTGATCCCGGGCAGCTTAGAAAGGGTTTTACTGCTGAAGCGGAACTCGCTGATCTGATCATTCAGATAAAAGGGGTTTTCTGTCCGACCGACAATCTCAACTTCCTTCATGGTCAGCAGCGTTTCTTTCATCTCCTGGTGTATCTTCATATCCTTGTTGAGAAGGATACTCATCTCCACAGGCTGGTAACCGATAAATGAAAATACGATCTGGTGGGCGCCCCCCGGAAGTGTCAGGGAATAGAAACCATAGGCGTTGGTGGTGGTTCCGGTATAACTTTCTTTGTCATAAACGTGGGCTCCGATAAGCACTTCTCCCGATGCTTTTTCCTTAAGATATCCGGAGATGGTATAGTGTTGCCCGCTATAAGGATCGGCTTCACCTCCCTCCGGATCGCTTTCACCGGAAGACCGGAGCACGATATGGTTTTCTACAATATCATATTTGATCCCATTCTTTCTAAATACTTTTTTCAGAATATACTTAATGGATTTGTCTTCGGCATTGATACTAAATGAAAGATCGGAAGGGAAAGATTGCGGACTGTAGGAGAAATTTACATCACCCTTTTCCTCTATTTCACCAATCAGCTGCTCCAGGGGCATGTGCTCGGCCAGGATGGTGATCTTTCGTGAAAGATCCTGGGAATAGATAAACGTTGACGCAAGGAGTAGCGCAAGAAAGAATACGATACTTTTCAAATATGTATGACCCGCTATAGACAAAATGGCGTTTATTGACATCCCTTACCCGAAAGTTCTATCGCATTGCCGTTTGGCCGGGCTGTTATGTCGATGGTCGATTGCAGTACAAGCAGCACAGCTTCAAGCGATTGGCCTTCAAAGGTAGCTGTTATACGGCAATTGCTTATTTCCGGGTTCAATACGACAAAATCTTTTTGGTATACCTTCTTTAGTACGTCAATAATCTCATATATGGGGGTATTGTTGAAACGGATTTTTCGGGTTTTCCAGGCCAGGAGATTTGGGTCCTTGTTTTCCTGTTTCACGATCTCCCCGTGTTTTTTGAGGATCACCGCTTTATCACCGGGCTCCAGCATCATTTGTTTGTCATGGAAACTAAGCTGGACGCTGCCCGATATCAACACCACCTCCATGGTGTTTTTTTGTGCATTTGTATTCACATAAAAGGATGTGCCCAGTACCCTGATCTGCATATCTTCTGCGCTTATCACAAAGACTTTTTCCTTGTTGTGTGCCACATCGAAATAGGCTTCACCCATAAGGGAGACCTTCCTTTCTTTTCCCTTAAAACTTGATGGATAATGCAGGCTGGACCCTGTATTCAGTGCCACCTGCGTCCCGTCTGAAAGGGTCGTTTCCACCATTTGCAATTCTGCGTACAGCATATCTTTTCCGGGAGGGATGAAGAACCAGTAATATACCATGGAGGGTATAATGAGCAAGAGAAAAACGGCTGCAATACGGAGGAAACTTCTCCGGGTCTGTAGCTGTATTTTTCTGGCGGAAGGGCTTTCTTCTATCCCGATACGTGAACTCAATGAATCCCACTCACTGTCAAGGTCGGTAGTATTTTCAACCAGAAGCGCCTCCTGCAAGGCCCAGCTTTTCCGCATCTCGCTGAAAAGAGCAAGGTTTCCGTCATCAGCCCCAAGCCATGTATTGAGCTCGGATACTTCGGCCGCCGAAGATTCCCCGCTGAGGTACCTGCTGATCAGTGTTTCGTAATATGTGGAATTTTTATTCATTGCTGCTATCTAATATACACACAAGGGACGCCTTACCCTTATTAAGTTTTAAATATTTCTATGATTAATATAAATAAGCTTATAAACTCAGCCAACTTTACGCGCATAATTCTTAATGCCTTCGACATCTGTGCCTCCACCGTTTTGACAGAGATATTAAGCTCATCAGCGACCTCCTGGTATTTTTTATGCTCAAGCCTGTTTAAGAGAAAAATCTCCCTGCATTTTTCAGGTAGTTCACGCGTTGCTTTTTCTATGCTTGCTTTCAATTCATCAACAACAAGCTGGTCCTGTACTACATAATCATGATTTCCCCCCAGTTCCTCAAAATCCAGTATGCTACGATCGAATTTCTTGTGGTCGCGGAGGTAATTCAGGCAACGGTTTCTTACCGTGGTTCCCAGGTAGGATTCGGGAGATCTGTTTAATTCGATACTATCACGCTTCTCCCAGAAATTTACAAATGCATCCTGAACGATCTCACGTGCAATATCATGATCCTTAACATACTCCAGGGCAAAGTATGTCAGCCCCTTGAAGTGCTTCCTGAACAAGGCCTCAAAACCCTGCCTGTCAAGTCCCTTTTTGCTATTATGTTGATCTGTTTCCAGCACTAGATAATTTTTCCTTTGCCAAGATAAAGGAAAATAACGTTCTAAAAGTGTAAATGCGTATTGAACTTGCTTAAGAATCTGGTAAACAGTGTCCGGGTTCCAGGGGTATACAGATGCGAAAAACTGTTCCCACACCCTGTGAGGAATCTATTTTGAACAGTCCGTCGAGGAACTTAACCCGTGACTGTATGCTTTGCAATCCCATGGTTTTTTTGTTGATCATTTCTTCAACATCGAAACCTTTTCCGTTGTCTGCATAGCTGATGTTCAGCTCTTCAGCATCAACAATGATTGTAAGGTCTATGTTGTTAGCCTCTGCATATTTTAAGGTGTTGTTCGCCATTTCCTGCACCATGCGGTAGATCATGATCTCTTTGTTTTCTTCTATTCTTTCGCGAGAACCAACAATATCGATAATGGCTTCCAGGCCCTCTATTTCATCAAGGTTCTCGAAGAGATCTTCCAGGGCTTCAAACAGGCCCAATTTGGTTAGCAGGCCGGGCATGAGGTTGTGTGATATTTTGCGAACATCTTTGCTGGCCTGTTCAAGGAATTTAGAGGCCTTTTTGATCAGGACCTCATTTTCCGGGCTCTTGTCACGGATCTCAGTAAACTGCATTTTAGTGGCAGAAAGCAACACACCAAGGTTATCGTGCAACTCAAGTGCCACACGCTTACGCTCCTTTTCTTCACCTTCAACCAGGAAACGAGCAGCCATATGCTTCTTTTCTTCCTCTAGTTGCCTGATCTTCTGCCTGCTAATTATCCTGTTCTTCCTGCCCTTATATATAAAGAAAAAGACAAGAAGGATGGCCATCAGTACAACTATGGAAGCAACAAATAGCAATACGTTCCGTTGCCTGAGCTTTTCCTGATTCTCATTTTCGAGGCTCAGGATATGTAGCTGGTCTTTCTCTTTTTCATATTTCAGCAGCAGCTCATTAATAAGCACTGTCTTTTCCAGGGTGTAAATGCTATCTGAGATCTGCTGGTACTCAATATAGGCATTCAGGGCTTCCTTATGCTTGCCAAGATCCGAATACAGGAGGTACATATCTCCGTAAATCCCTTTCAGGTTCCGAAGGTCCATATTTTCTTCCGCCAAAATGATGGCAGAATCATAATACGCAAAAGCCTTTGTTGTCATTTGCTTTTGGGCATATATCCACCCCATATTTATCCAGATAGCAATCATCCCTTCCGCATAGTCTTGTGTGCGATAATAGCCTAATGCTTCTTTCAGTAGTGGAAGGGCCTCATCATACCTTCCAAGGTTTTTATAAAGCTGGGCCCGGTTTACATAGACTTCATTCAGGCTGTTCATATTCCCCGCCGCAATAGAGGCTGATTCAGCCAGTTCATAATATCCCAGGGCTTCATCATTTTTATCCAGCATGAATGAAACTACACCAAGCCTTGAATAAACCATGGGAAGGTCGTTAATGTCATTGTTTCTCAGGCCATGTTCGAGGCTTAGCAGTAAGTATTTTTCTGCATTATTATAATTCTCTAGATTGCTGTAAACCATACCAAGGTTGCCGATAATGCGGCCCAGGGGGGCTGTTCGGCCAATTTGCTCACACAGGTATATGGATTTGTGATAATAATATGCCGATGAATCATAAATGGCAACATCCTTATAGAAATTCCCGATGCCATTATAAACAGATATCAGGGCCGAGGTATCCTTTCTTTGTCTGAATATGCGGAGTGCTTTGTGGTAATACTCCAACTCCATTTGATTGCTAGCCGATTCGTTGAGGAGGCCGGCCATCTTAAAATATGCTTTGGCCATGCGCAGGCTGTCACCAATTGAATCAGCAATATTCAGACAAGCTTGATTATACTGTAGCGCCATTTTGTTTTCCCCCATATAGTCGAGGGTCTGGCATTTTCTATAAAGGGCGTCACATTGGCCTTCAGCGTATCCAATCCTTTTGGAAATGTCATAGGCACGATCGCAAAATAAGAGGGAAGAGTCTTTGTTTATATGTCTGTATTGACGGGCGAGATCTATATAGCAATCAACTATTTCTTTTGAGTCTTCATCTTCTGAAATGCATGCAAATAAATCAGAAATATCGACAGGAAGTACAATAGCATTCACATGCAGTGTAGAAAGCAACATGAAGGCAAGTATGAATATCCTGATTGATTGAAGCATAAATTAATTAATTAATCTATTTCAACATTTGATCCGGCGTTTACCTGACCTGTTTTTTCCTTTTTTACGTCACCATCTTTGTACACAACGGTTTTTACATTATACACTTTGCTTCCAACAGCATCCCTTACGCCCTGTTCGTCCAGCTCCTGGCCTGTATTGATAATTTCAACAGGTATGGTTAATGATTCGGTTTTGGTAGTTTCCGATATTGGTCCACTCACTCTCAGGCGAATCTCGATATCTTTTCCAACGGCTCCTTTATCGGTAACAATAATGTCGCTGGCGGATGGTGCCGGGATGTTTTCGGTGGAATAAATTTTTACCTGTACCGAAGATTTGGCGTAAATCTTTTCGTTTGAGGATAAAAAGAGGAGGCTCAGATTTTGACTTAGGTTATACATATTGGCTTGAATTTGGATTAAATGATTAATAAACTAAAATAACAATCTAATATATTACAATTTGACCGTTTTCAAAATCATTATCTTGTTTATGTATGCCATTATATCAATTCAATATCAGAATTCTCGGATGCATTTACTTTCAATCCCTTTACCCAGGGGGGAAGGTCTTTTACCTTGAAAACGATATTTACTTCCATTTCAATATCAGAAATACCTTCCTCTGCGGGAAGCAGTAAAAACTCCAGTTCGAGTATTCCATCCTCAGGTGGCTTGTCGTACTGTTTAGGGCTTAGCACCGGCCTGTACAGCTTGGTGAGTTCCACAATTCCACTTGCGCTAATGGAAACCAGGCCGGGCTCATTCTCCGGTCTTAGTACCTGTAAGTTTTTAACATACTTGAGGTTACCATTCATAGATTACAAAAATACAGGCAGATGGGCGGAAAACAGTAGCAGAAAACCACTATAATTTTTTCTGGTTCTTTTCTACTATGATTTATCAAACAGTCGGGGGTACTTTTGTTTAACAGCATCAAAACAGGCCCATGAACCGAACAACAAAAACCCTGATCGCGACCTTTACTATATTTTTGATTGTTAGCCTTGCTGGCGAACGTGAGACTCGGATGAATACGGTTATAGACCAGTTGTCAGCCCAGTACAGGGCTTCATCTGATGATGCGGGAAGCTATCAACCACAGAAGATAGCTTCGCGCAAAAAAACTGCTACTAAATTCTAGTGCAGTTTTCACCTTTAATTGTGCTTTGTAATTGACAAAGTAGACTTTTACGGGGCGCCCATTCGGGCGCCCCGGTTTATTCTATAAAGTCGTTTTCAACAGCCCACTTTACCAGGCCGGCAGTCTTTTTAACACCAGCCTTGTGCATGAGATTGGCTCGGTGACTTTCAACCGTATGGAAGCTGATGAAAAGCTTTTCGGAGATCTCCTGACTGGTAAGGCCTTTGCATATCAACGACAGGACCTCCCGCTCCCTGGCCGTAAGCCGTGGAAACAAATAGGAAATATTTTCATCCTTCAGCTCCTGTTCTATCAGGCGGATAGAAAGGCCCTCGCTATAAAATTTTTCTCCCCCCATAACGGTACGGATGGCCTTTTCTATCTGGTCTTTCCCGGCATCTTTCAGCACATATCCCATGGCCCCGTTTTTCAGCATACGCTTGATAAAACGCTTTTCATCATATTGTGAAAGAGCGATGACCTTGCAGTCAGGGTACTTTTTTGATACCTGCCGTGTGCAATCCAGCCCATCAAGTTTGGGCATATTAATATCCATAAGGATGATATCGGGACGAAGGCCGGCATCAAGCTGCTCCATAACCTGATATCCATTCATGGCTTCCCCAATAAATTCAAAGTCCTCTATGTTCCCAAGCGTGGACTTGACCCCGTCAATGATCAATTGATGATCATCGGCTATCATGAGAGTGATCATTTTCAATTTCCCGCTAATTTGTGACAAGTTAAGGAAATTTATTGCACCCATTTCAATGCCTGATGCCGAATATCCTTAATTTAGCCATGATAATGAAATTGTTCCGGGAAAATAGAGCATTACTTATTGTAGTTGTATTTTTTGCAGCGGTTTACGCGCTCATATCTGTCGTCAATCACTATTATTTCCGCACCTACGCGCTCGATCTGGGTGCTTATACCAATGCCATCTGGGACTATGCGCATTTTCAGTGGAACGACAGCATGGCATTTAAGGCAGCAGCAGAAAACCTCCTTGCCGATCATTTTGATCTATATCTGCTGACCTTTTCTCCATTTTCATGGATATTTGGAACGTATACTCTCTTGATCCTTCAGATTTGTTTCGTCCTTTTTGGCGGAATCGGCGTTTACAGATACTTTCAATTGTCAGATAAAACCAGCAGCTATGCCTTGTACGCAAGCATTTATTATTACCTGTTTTTTGGTTTGATCTCTGCCCTCTCTTTCGATTACCACAGCAATACAGTTGCCGCTACACTTGTGCCCTGGCTCTTTTACTTTGTTAAACGAGAAAAAGTAATTGCAAGCAGTCTGATGTTACTCGCATTGCTTGTTGCAAAGGAAAACATATCATTATGGGTCTCTTTTATTTGCCTGGGCCTGATGATAGAGATGTGGCGCAGACCATTCTGGCGCTACTATATGGCATCTGCCTCAGTATTCAGCATACTATACTTTATGCTGATCACAAGCTGGGTCATGCCCGCACTGGCCAACCAGCATGCTTATCCGCATTTTCATTATTCCATACTGGGAAGTAAGCCTGCTGAAGCGATCATGTATATGCTGGCACATCCGTTGGATAGTATTCAGGCATTTTTTATCAATCATACAGGGAATCCTGATGGTAATTATGTGAAACTTGAGTTCCTGATACTCCTGATAGTATCAGGGGCCTATATTTTATTCAGGAAACCGGCTTATATCATCATGCTGATCCCGCTGTTCTTTCAGAAATTCTATCACGACAATATAGGCATGTGGGGCATTTCCTCACACTATAGCGTAGAGTTTGCACCCATATTGGCAATTGGGATATTTTCATCTATCGCTTCTTTCCGCCGATCCGCCCTGAGAAAAATTTTGATCATACTTTCTCTTGGAGGATGCCTCCTGGCTACTTTAAGGATCATGGACAGAACCGTGATGCATACCGACAAATCAAGGATCCGGATCTACCAGGCGTCACATTACAAGAAGGATTATGATGTTAGAAAGGCACACCAGGCATTGAAAATGATCCCCGATGATGCCGTTGTTTGCGTCCAGTCTCCCTTTCTTCCACACCTGTCCTTAAGGGACCATATTTACCAGTTTCCAATGGTAAAAGATGCGGAATACATAGTTATTTCTTCAAAAGAAAATCCATACCCCTTAACGCAAGAGGCATTTGATCTGACCATCGATGAGATCATGACATCCGGACAATGGGAACAACTTTATGGTGATGACGGCCTTTATATTCTGAAGCGAAGCCCTATCTTCTCTATTCCTCATCCATCGCCTTGAGCACTGCCCCGAATTTCTCATTCGGCACAGGTAGTGAGAGTACATAATGCATGATCTTCAAGCCATCTTTACTATTGACCAGCACCCCGGAACCACGCAACTCTCCACCGGAAAATGATAATAGCTCATCGAACCATATATATTTCGATTTCTTCCCAAAATAAATGTTGCGGTCTGTTGCATTAAAGCCCCAGGCCTTACCATCACCTGTAAACTGGGGCTCTGCCCAGTCGTAGAATTCTTGCTTCGTCCAAATCTCCGTAGCATCTGTTCCGATAAATATCCCCTCCTCATCAATTTTCCCGAAATAGGCTTCCCTGTCAACATTCGCAGCATCCTGGTGCCATTGATCGATAAATTCATTGATCTCAGACGCTGCTTGACCCTGTGCCAGGAGGGAGAT